>NZ_JAOCAT010000010.1:0-196539 GCF_029839485.1 Achromobacter sp. GD03932 | reverse complement strand
CCGCCAGGATGATGGCGGGCGAGGCCGGCACGTTGAAGTGGTACGAAATGAGCAGACCGGCCGTGGACGCCGCCACGCCCAGGCCCGCGGCCAGCGGAACCTGGCGGGCGGCGGAGCGGACCCAGAAGCGCGCGGCGGCGGCCGGCAACATCATGATGCCGACCACCATCAACGTGCCCAGCACCTGAAAGCCCGCCACCAGGTTCACCACCACCAGCACCAGGAAAGCCATGTGGACCCAGCCCCCGCCGCCGCCGCTGGCGCGCAGGAAACCCGGATCCAGGCATTCGGCCACCAGCAGCCGGTAGATCGCCGCCAGCGCCAAGAGAGTCACGCTGGCCGTCGCCGTCACCAGCAGCAATGCCGCGTCGTCCAGCCCCAGCACCGTGCCGAACAGCACATGCAGCAGATCCATATTGGAGCCGCGCAGTGACACCAGCAGCACGCCCAGCCCCAGCGATATCAGATAGAAGGCGGCAAAACTGGCGTCCTCGCGCAGCGGCGTCATGCGTGCCACCAGTCCTGCCAGCAGCGCCACGGCCAGCCCGGTGACGATGCCGCCCAGCATCATCGCGCCCAGCGACAGACCGGCCAGCAGAAAGCCCGCCGCCACGCCGGGCAGGATGGCGTGCGACATGGCATCGCCCATCAGGCTCATGCGCCGCAGCACCAGGAACACACCCAGCGGCGCGGCGCCCAACGACAGGGCGCAGGCGCCGGCCAGCGCGCGCCGCATGAAGCCATAGTCCAGGAAGGGCGACACGACCCATTGCGCCAGGCTCATGCGCGGGCCTCCGCCAACCACTGCCGCGCCCGCTTCAGATGCGCGTCGTTCAGCGTGTGTTCGGTGTCCCCCCACGCCACCACCGAACCGGACAGGAGCAGGCATTCGGGGAAATGGTCGCGCACCAGATCCAGGTCATGCAGCACCGCGATCACGGTGCGGCCCTGGCCGTGCAGGCCGCAAAGCAGGGCCATCAGGTCGTCGGCCGTGTGGCTGTCCACGGCGGCAAAGGGTTCGTCCAGCAACAGTACGGGGGCATCCTGCACCAGCATCCGCGCGAACAGCGCGCGCTGCATCTGCCCGCCCGACAGCGCGTCCACGCCGCGTCCGGCCGCGTCGGCCATGCCCACGGTCTCCAGCGCGTCCATGCAGCGCTCGAGCTCCTGGTTCGCATACCGGCGCCATCCCCCCACTCGGCGCCAGGCGCCCATGGCCACCAGATCCAGCACCGACACCGGGAACGAACGGTCGAGTTCGGCGGCCTGGGGCAGCCAGGCCAACTCCGAACGGCCCGCGCCGCCGATGCGCACGCTGCCGGCCATGGGACGCAGCACGCCCATGATGCCCTTGATCAGGGTGGACTTGCCCGCGCCGTTGGGACCGACCACGGCGGTCATGCCGCCCGCGGCGAAACACCCCGATACCGACTTGAGCGCGGCGTGCCCATGCCAGCCAAAGGACGCGTCGGCCAGTTCGATGGTGACCGGCGCGTTCATCGCGCCCACCAATCCAGCGCCCACCCGGTCAAGGCCCACAAGGCGGCCGCGGCAGCTAGGGCGGCGGCCATGCGGCGCCAGGCGGAGACCAGGAAGGCGGAACGCGGCGGGGGAGCTTGCCGCGGTGCGGCTTCGGGCCGCCGGGGCAAAAGCGTGAAATGGGACATGGAAAGAATGCGGAGGCGAATAGCGGCTACAGTCAGTTTTATTATGTTATATCATAACCAAACGGCTTGATTCCACGGCGTTCGCCCGCATCTGGATGTTTTCTGCTACCTTCCAGGCATCTCGCGCGCATCGCGCGCGTTTTCCATAGAGATAAAGCCAGCCATGTCCGCACCGTCCCGCCCCCCTCGCAGCGATACCGTCGGCGCCCAGCTCAGCGTCGCCGAAGCGCTGTGCGAGCAGCGCGGGCGCCGCCTTACCCCCATCCGCCGCAAGGTGCTGGAACTGCTGCTGCGCCACGGCCGCAGCCTGAAGGCCTATGAATTGCTGGATGCGATGCGCGCCGTGCATCCGGGCGCCGCGCCCCCCACCGTGTACCGCGCCCTGGACTTCCTGATGGACGAGGGCCTGATCCACCGCCTGGACGCCGTCAATGCCTGGAGCGCCTGCCACGACGCGGGCGGCGCGCCCCACGACCTGCTGGTCGTCTGTACGGGCTGCGGCGCGGTCGCGGAAGTGTCCGACCCCGCCATGAGCCGCCAACTGGCCGAACGAGTCGCCCAGACCGGCTATGCCCTGGCCACGCACGAAACCGAAATCCGCGCGCTGTGCCCCCAGTGCCAGCAGAAGCAGCCCGCCGCGGACGCCGGCCACGGCCACCACCATCATTAAGAACTAGTGCCGGCAGGCAGCCCGCCCGCCACTTCTCCGCCATCGGACGCAAGCCCGCGCAGAACGTTTTCATCCGGATGCGCGCATCGCGCTCTTGAAATCGGGCAAACCGCCCCCAAATAGTGGTATCGCCCGATACTTGACGGCGTACGGACGCCATCTGGATGGCTACGGCCCCAGGGTTGACCCTGGGTTTGCCCCCTGCCCCCGACTGTGCTGTAATCCTGCGTCCGGCCGCTGCAGGCGGCCCACGCAGCCTGCGGCAAACATCCTCCGGCAAAGACTGGGAAACCCCGTCCAAACGTCGCAAGACGGCGTTGCAAGACAGGGTTGCGATCCCCGCCGAGAGTTCCTGTTTAACGCCTTGACTTCACGCTAGCAGCTTCGCCATGAACACCCCGCGCAGTTTGGACAAAATGGTTCCCGTCACCATCCTCACCGGCTTTCTCGGTGCGGGCAAGACCACCCTGCTCAAACGCATCCTGACCGAATACCATGGCCGCCGCGTGGCGGTCATCGAAAACGAGTTCGGGCCGGAAAGCATCGACAACGACCTGCTGGTGCAGGACCGCGACGAAGAAATCATCGAGCTGTCCAACGGCTGCGTCTGCTGCACCGTGCGCGGCGACCTGATGCGCACGCTGGGCGAACTGCGCGCCAAGCGCGAAGCCGGCGAACTGTCTTTCGAACGCGTCATCATCGAAACGACCGGCATGGCCAACCCCGGCCCCGTGTGCCAGACGTTCTTCATGGATGACGACATTGCCGAGTACTACCGCCTGGACGCGGTGGTTACGGTGGTCGACGCCAAGCACGGCATGGCCACCCTCGACGCCCAACCCGAAGCCCAGAAGCAGGTCGGTTTCGCCGACCGCATCCTGATCTCCAAGCGCGACCTGGTCAACGAAGTCGACTACGAAGCGCTGCGCCACCGCCTGGTTCACATGAACCCGCGCGCGCCGATCACCCCGGTCAACTTCGGCGAAGTCGACCTGAAGTCCATCATCGACATCAGCGGCTTCAACCTGAATTCCATTCTGGACATCGACCCGGATTTCCTGGCCGATGAGCACCCCGACGCCGCCCATGACCACGGCCACGATCACGACCATGGACATGACCATGGCCACGATCACGACCATGATCACGAAGGCGACTGCGGGGCGCATTGCAATCATGCCCACCATCATCACCACCACCAGCACGACGACGAAATCGGCGCGTTCGTGTTCCGTTCCAACAAGCCGTTCGATCCCGCGCGCCTTGAGGAATTCCTGGGCGGCGTGGTGCAGGTCTATGGCCCCGACCTGATGCGCTACAAGGGCATCCTGTACATGAAGGGCATCAACCGCCGCATGTTGTTCCAGGGTGTGCACATGATGATGGGCGCCGAACCCGGCAAGCCGTGGACCGCAGCCGAAAAACCGTCCACCAAGATGGTTTTCATCGGCCGTAAGCTGCCCCAGGAGATTTTCACCCGGGGCTTGGAGCAGTGCCTGGCGGGGTAATCCCCCTTCCTGACGTGACGTGATGCGACGAAGGCAGTACTGTGAGGTACGAATAGCGTAGGCAACAAGTAATACGGACCGGGAATGAACGCCCGCGCCAGGATCGATTCATAGTGGAGTGTTTTCATGGCTACCAAGGCAGCAACCAAGAAATCAAGCAAGTCGACGAGCGATACGGCGATTGATCTGCCCAGCGAGAAGGAATTGCTGGCCATGCCCGAGTCCGACTATATGAACGAACGCCAACTGGCGTTCTTCAAGGAACGGCTCAAACAACTCGAGCAGGACATCCTGGCCAACGCCGGCGAAACCACCGAGCACCTGCGCGAAACGCAGTTCGTGCCCGATCCCGCCGACCGCGCCACGATCGAGGAAGAACACGCCCTGGAGCTGCGCACCCGCGACCGCGAGCGCAAGCTGCTGAAGAAGGTGCAACAGTCCATCGCCCGCATCGACAGCGGCGAATACGGCTGGTGTGAGGAAACCGGCGAACCCATCGGCATCCCGCGCCTCTTGGCCCGCCCCACGGCCACCCTGTCGCTCGAAGCGCAGGAACGCCGCGAGATGCGCCAGAAGCTCTACGGCGACTGATCCGTCCCGTATTCAGGCCCTACGCTGAAAGGCTATGCTGGTTTCCAGCATGGCCTTTTTCTTTGGCCGGCACGCAAAGGGGACGCAAGCGTTCTGCCTTGATTTCCCCGCAATCGCCCCCAGCTAATCCCTTCATAGGAAGGAACGCATGGAACAATTTCACGCCACCACCATCGTGTGCGTGCGCCGCGGCAACCGCGTCGCACTGGGCGGCGATGGCCAGGTCACCCTGGGCAACATCGTCATCAAGGGCACCGCCCGCAAGATCCGCCGCCTGTACCACGACAAGATTCTGGCCGGCTTTGCCGGCGCCACCGCCGACGCGTTCACCTTGCAGGAGCGCTTCGAGGCCAAGCTGGAAAAACACCAGGGCAACCTGATGCGCGCCGCGGTCGAACTGACCCGCGACTGGCGCACCGACCGCGTCCTGCGCCGCCTGGAAGCCATGCTGATCGTGGCCGACGCCGAGCACACGCTGGTGCTGACCGGCAACGGCGACGTGCTCGAACCGGAACACGGCCTGGCCGCCATCGGCTCCGGCGGCGCCTACGCCCAGTCGGCCGCCCTGGCGCTGCTGCGCAACACCGAGCTTTCGCCGGAAGCCGTCGTCAAGCAATCGCTGGAAATCGCCGGCGACCTCTGCATCTACACCAACCAGAACCACGTCATCGAAACGCTGGGCGACTGACGCCCGCCACGCGGCGCGCCCGTCGCGCCGCGGCCGCCACCCCAGCCTGCCCTAGCTTCAAGGATCCGCCCTCATGTCCGCATCCAACATGACGCCCGGAGAGATCGTCTCCGAACTCGACAAGTACATCGTCGGCCAGAACCGCGCCAAGCGCGCCGTGGCCGTGGCGCTGCGTAACCGCTGGCGCCGCCAGCAGGTCGCCGAACCCCTGCGCCACGAGATCCACCCCAAGAACATCCTCATGATCGGCCCCACCGGCGTGGGCAAGACCGAAATCGCGCGCCGCCTGGCCAAGCTGGCCAACGCGCCCTTCATCAAGATCGAAGCCACCAAGTTCACCGAAGTGGGCTACGTGGGCCGCGACGTCGACACCATCATCCGCGACCTGACCGAATACTCCATCAAGCAGACCCGCGAACTGGAAATGCGCCGCGTGCGCACGCAAGCGGAAGACGCCGCCGAAGACCGCATCCTGGACGCCCTGGTGCCGCCCCCGCGCGGCGCCTCCGGCGAACCGGAACGCGGCGAGGACAACAGCGCCCGCCAGACCTTCCGCAAGCGCCTGCGCGAAGGCAAGATCGACGACCTCGAAATCGAGATCGAAGTTGCCCAGGCCGTGCCGCAGATGGACGTCATGACGCCTCCCGGCATGGAAGAAATGGCCGAACAGCTGCGCGGCATGTTCGCCGGCATGGCGCGCGACAAGAAGAAGCCCAAGAAGATGAAGGTGCGCGAAGCCTTCAAGCTGATCGTCGACGAAGAAGCCGCCAAGCGCGTCAACGAAGAAGACCTGCGCACCGTGGCGATCAACAACGTCGAGCAGAACGGCATCGTCTTCCTGGACGAAATCGACAAGATCGCGGCCCGCCAGGAATCTGGCGGCGCGGACGTCTCGCGCCAGGGCGTGCAGCGCGACCTGCTGCCGCTGGTCGAAGGCACCACCGTCAACACGCGCTACGGCATGGTCCGCACCGACCACATCCTGTTCATCGCGTCCGGCGCCTTCCACCTGTCGCGCCCCTCGGACCTGATCCCTGAACTGCAGGGCCGTTTCCCGATCCGCGTCGAACTGGAATCGCTTACCGCCGAGGACTTCGTGCGCATCCTGTCCGACACGGATGCCTCGCTGACCAAGCAGTACACGGCGCTGATGGCGACCGAGGACCTGCAGCTGGAGTTCACCGAAGAAGGCGTGCGCCGCCTGGCGGAGCTGGCCTTCGAAGTCAACGAAACCACCGAGAACATCGGCGCGCGCCGCCTGTACACGGTGATGGAGAAACTGCTGGACGAGCTGTCCTTCGACGCCACCGCCAGCAGCGACAAGAACGTCAAGATCGACGCCGCCTACGTCAACGCGCAACTGGCGGAAGCCGCCAGCAGCCAGGACCTGGCGCGCTACGTGCTGTAGTCCCCGCGGCCGCGCCTTGCGCGCCGCCAGCAAAACGCCGTCCGCAGCCTGGCGCTGCGGACGGCGTTTTCTTTTGCCGGGCGGCAGGCCCGGCCTGGACGCGGCACCTACCGGAACGCTAGTTGCTGATCGCGGTCACGATGTACTTGCCGTCCTTGCGGACCGCCGTGAAGCGCACCTTGTCACCCGCCTTGATCTTGGCCAGCAGCGCCGGATCGGCTTCATAGACCAGCGTCATCGCGGGCAGGTCCAGCGCCTTGATGGCGTCATGCTTGATCGTGACCTTGCCGCCGGCCGGATCCACCCGCCGCACTTCCCCGCTGGCCTCGGCCTGCTGCGCGAACGCCAGCGGCGCGGCCAGCGTGACGACGGCCACCGCCGCCGCGGCGGCCATGGGCATTGCATACTTGCGGTCAAAAATCATGCAGATATCCTCCGATTGCAGGGAAAGCGCGGAACCGGCGTCCCCGCTTTCCATAGTGCTAGGATACCGCCCTCGTGCAACAGTTCCCCCGCCCTGACGCAACAATTCTGACAGTTGATTGCGGAATACGCGGGCCGCGCCGCCCCGATACATGGCTGGACGCAAAACCCCTACCTTTCGTCACTCTTTTCAGGAGCTCCCATGGCCAACCGCTTATCCGTCATCGCCACCCGCACGGGAGACGACGGCACCACGGGTCTGGGGGACGGATCCCGCACGCCCAAGGACGCCCCGCGCATCGCGGCCATCGGCGACGTCGACGAACTGAACAGCGGAATCGGCGTATTGCTGACCGAGGATCTGCCCGCCGAGATATCCGCAGATCTGCTGGCCATCCAGCATGACCTTTTCGACATGGGCGCGGAACTTTGCATCCCCGGTCACACCGCCCTGACGGACGAGCACATCGCCCGCCTGGACGCGCGCCTGGCCCACTACAACGCGGCCTTGCCGCCTCTGCGCGAATTCATCCTGCCCGGCGGTTCGCGCGGTTCGGCGCAGGCGCATGTGGCGCGCACGGTCTGCCGCCGGGCCGAACGGGCCGTGGTGGCACTGGCGCGGGTCGATCTGGTGCACCCGCCGGTGCGGCAATACTTGAACCGGCTGTCGGATCTGCTCTTTGTCCTGGCGCGCTGCATTAATCGCGCACGGGGAACGGCTGATGTGTTCTGGGCCGGCCCCAATGCGCGTAAGACCACGTAACTCATGAGATGAAATGCAAGATGAAATTCTGGCCATCGCTGGAGGCGTACCTGGAACGTCTCTATTTCACCCCATGGTTTGTTTCATTTTTTAGGTCGGGCTAAAGCACTTGCGGCATAATTGAGGGTTAATTAGCGGGTTTGCATGCACGCTCAAAGCTCAAGGACTAGACAAGAATGAGTATCATTGTTACCGGCGGAGCAGGGTTTATCGGCTCCAATTTTGTACTCGACTGGTTCCAGCAAAGCAGTGAACCCGTCGTGACATTGGACAAGCTCACCTACGCGGGCAACCCCGAAAACCTTGCTTCGCTCAAGGACAATGCCGCTCACAAGCTGGTCCAGGGCGATATCGGAGACTTTGAGCTGGTCAGCCGCCTGCTTGCCGAACACAAGCCCCGCGCCGTTCTGAATTTCGCCGCTGAATCGCATGTCGACCGCTCGATCCATGGTCCCGGTGAATTCATCCAGACCAACATCGTGGGCACCTTCCACTTGCTCGAAGCCGTGCGCGCATATTGGAACGGTCTGCCGGACGATGAACGCGCCGCGTTCCGCTTCCTGCATGTGTCCACCGATGAAGTCTACGGCTCCCTGGAAAAAGACGATCCCGCCTTCAGCGAGACCAACCGCTACGAACCCAACAGCCCGTACTCGGCCAGCAAGGCCGCCAGCGACCACTTGGTGCGTGCCTATCACCATACCTACGGTTTGCCGGTGCTGACCACCAATTGCTCAAACAATTACGGCCCTTATCACTTTCCCGAGAAGTTGATTCCGCTGGTCATCCACAACGCTCTCGCCGGCAAACCGCTGCCAATCTATGGGGACGGTCAGCAGATCCGTGACTGGCTGTATGTGAAGGACCACTGCTCAGCGATACGCCGCGTCCTTGCCGCCGGACAGTTGGGCGAAACTTATAATGTGGGCGGCTGGAACGAAAAGACCAACCTGGAAGTCGTCCGCACCCTCTGCGCCTTGCTGGACGAACTCAGCCCCCGGGCTGATGGCCAGCCTTATAAGAATCAGATAACGTTCGTGAAGGACCGGCCCGGCCACGATCAACGCTACGCCATCGATGCGTCGCGTCTTGAGCGCGAGTTGGGCTGGAAACCCGCGGAGACCTTCGAAACCGGCATCCGCAAAACCGTAACGTGGTATTTGGAGAACCAGCAATGGGTGGCCGGTATCACCAGCGGCACCTATCGCGACTGGATCAGCACGCAATACGCAACCTGACGGATCGGCGTTCGCATAACCACGACACACCGCGCACCGCCCATCACGATAAGTCGAGTTTCCGCATTGCCAATTAGCCAACAACCTATCCGCACGGACGAGCAGGTGAATGAGCGGATTGCTATCCTTCTGTGCACGTACCAGGGTGAAACGTACCTGCCAGAGCAACTGGACTCATTCGCCGCACAGACTCATTCCGACTGGATCGTCTGGGCGTCCGATGATGGCTCTTCCGACGCCACGCCACGGGTGCTTGAGGACTACCAACGCCGCTGGGCGTGCGGCCAACTGATGATACTCGCCGGCCCGCGCAAGGGTTTCGTTGCGAATTTCATGTCGTTGCTGTGCAGCCCGGAGCTTGCCGCCGATTATTACGCGCTTTCCGACC
Source organism: Achromobacter sp. GD03932 (assembly GCF_029839485.1). Taxonomy (NCBI): domain Bacteria; kingdom Pseudomonadati; phylum Pseudomonadota; class Betaproteobacteria; order Burkholderiales; family Alcaligenaceae; genus Achromobacter; species Achromobacter sp. GD03932. The sequence continues at coordinate 187,195 of NZ_JAOCAT010000010.1, read as the reverse complement.
AGGACGATATCTGGCACGCTGACAAACTGCAGCGGGCCGCGGATTGGCTGCGCCAAATACCCGAAGACGTGCCGGCGCTCTACTGTACGCGCACCGAACTCATAGATGAAGCGGGCCGTTCGCTCGGCTATTCGCCGTTGTTCAAACGACCGCCTTCTTTTGCCAATGCGCTTGTACAGAATGTAGCGGGTGGCAATACGATGGTAATCAATAATGCGGCGCGCACCTTACTGCTGGAGGCCGGCGCCGGCCTTGATGTCGTCGCCCATGACTGGTGGATGTACATCGCAATCAGCGCCTGTGGCGGTCGTGTTCACTATGACAGTCAACCGTCACTAAAGTATCGTCAGCATGGCGGCAACCTCATCGGCGCCAATACTGGATTGTTTGCACGGCTGCAAAGGATCCGGCTGTTGTTCCGCGGTCGTTTGAAGACCTGGACCGACCAACATATCGTTGCGCTGGCGCCGTTGCTACCCAGGCTGACGCCCGTCAACCGCAAGATCTATGAGCGTTTTGTCAAAGCTCGCCAACGCAGCCTTCTGCCCCGCATCATCGGACTCAAATGCTCGGGCGTCTATCGCCAGACGGCCTTGGGAAATCTGGGGTTGCTCGCCGCTGCAATATCCAACCGGATTTGAAGGTAGCCATGAAAATTCTACTGCTGGGTAAAGACGGCCAAGTTGGTCACGAGTTGCAGCGAACTCTGCTGGCGCTCGGCGACGTCCACGCCTCTGGCCGCGGAGACGCCAACTTTGAAGATCCAGACAGCCTGGGCCGCTTACTGGAAGCGCAAATGCCCGACATCATCGTCAATGCTGCGGCCTATACAGCGGTAGACAAGGCCGAAACACATCAAGATGTCGCCCGCCGGGTCAACGCTGACGCAGTTGCTGTGCTTGCCAGCTACGCTCAGGAAAAGCAGGCATTGCTAGTGCATTACTCCACGGACTACGTATTTGACGGCACCAAGAACGGTCCCTACGACGTGGATGATCAGACCAACCCGCAAAGCGTGTATGGCCGCACCAAGCTGGCGGGCGAATCGGCCATCCTAGCGAGCGGCTGCAATGCCCTGATGCTGCGCACCAGTTGGGTATTCTCGGCGCATGGTGGCAACTTCATCAAGACTATCCTCCGCCTGGCCAAGGAGCGCGATGCATTGAGTATCGTTGCCGATCAGCATGGCGCTCCGACTTCCGCCGAACTCATTGCTGATGTCACGGCACTGGCCATCGCAGGGTGGCTGCAGGGCCGCCTGGCCTGCGGCATTTATCACCTGACCGCTTCCGGCGACACGACATGGCACGGTTTGGCATCGCATGTCGTGGATCGCGCGTGGCGCAATGGTGTGAAGCTAAAGACCGACCGGGACCACATCAAACCCATTACGACCGAGGAGTATCCGGTCCCGGCTGTCCGACCCAAGAACTCTAGACTGAACACCAGCGCATTGGCGTCCCCCTTGAAACTACAGTTACCTCATTGGACGGTCCACGTCGACCGCACAGTGGACCAACTTACGTCTACGGAACTTTCGACATGAAACGCAAAGGTATTATCCTGGCTGGGGGGTCCGGTACCCGGCTGCACCCAGCCACCCTAGCAATCAGCAAGCAATTGCTGCCGGTTTTTGACAAACCGATGATTTACTACCCCTTAAGCACCCTGATGCTCTCGGGGATCCGGGACATTCTCATTATTTCGACCCCCCAGGACACTCCCCGCTTCCAGCAGCTGCTCGGCGACGGGTCGCAGTGGGGCCTGGCTCTCCAGTATGCCGTCCAGCCGTCCCCCGATGGCCTGGCTCAAGCCTTTCTCATCGGAGAATCATTCCTCGGCAATGACCTGTCCGCACTCGTGCTTGGGGACAATATCTTTTACGGCCACGACTTCCACCAACTACTGGCCAATGCCGGCGCCCGCGCCGACGGCGCCAGCGTGTTCGCCTATCACGTACACGACCCCGAACGCTATGGTGTTGCGGAATTCGACAACAGCGGGACTGTCCTGTCCCTCGAAGAAAAGCCGGCCAAACCTAAATCCAACTACGCGGTCACGGGCCTGTATTTCTACGACAAGGACGTGGTCGAAATCGCCAAGCAAATCAAGCCATCGGCCCGCGGCGAACTCGAGATTACCGATCTGAATCGAGTCTACCTCGGCCAAGGCAAACTGAATGTCGAAATCATGGGCCGCGGCTATGCCTGGCTCGATACCGGCACCCATGAATCGTTGCTCGAAGCCAGCCAGTTCATCTCCACTCTGGAGAACCGCCAAGGCTTGAAAGTCTCATGCCCGGAAGAAATCGCATTCCGCAATGGATGGATTACGCCTGAACAGCTGGAGACATTAGCGGAACCGTTAGCCAAGAACGGCTACGGCAAGTATCTGCAACGCTTGCTCGTCGAGAAAGTTTACTAAGCGAAGCCGGGGCAGCAACCGACATGGCTACTGCGCCAGCCCCCAAGGCCAACCTTTCGCTTAACCGGCGGAGACGGTCAAGCGCCCCGTCTGTTTAGCGCCGTGCAGCCTGTGGGCTGGTCGCCGCATACCCGCCCTCAAGATTGGCATCGGCAGTTCCCGCCGCCGCAGCCTGTGCTGACCCGGAACGCAATTTAAAGCGAAGCCGTGCATCATCGAGTCGACGCGCAAAACGGTGACCAAAGTTCAGGCTAGGCTTTTCCAGCAAATGCCAAGATAGCGCGGCCAGCAAAAGCGCAAGGGGCATTGCAATTGCCGTCACGGCAATCGCCGTAGGACGCACTTGGAAATCCACCAAAATGGAATACGCGATTTGCTGGCTGGGCCATCCGTAAAGATAGACGCCGTAGGAATAGTCATGCGTGATCGGCAGGCGCTTGATCAAAGGACCTAGCGTAGCCAGCCACATCGCGACAGCTATTGAGAGGCCGAAAATTACAAAACGCTTCAAATCCACGAAGCCAGCCTTGTGCGCCCAGAGCATCAATACGGCAAAGAAGATGATCATCGCGACAGGGCGGAACTCGATCTTGTCTTCGAGGACGTAAAAGAGACCCCCAATTAGAAAAATGATGGAAAACGCGGGGTAAGCCGGCGTGCCGTAGAGCGCGGGGTTATTACCCAGCAGCGGCACCTTATCAGGGATGAGTGCAAGACATAGGATCAAGAACAAAAAAACCAAACATTGCATGCTTTTGTCTTTCATCAACCCCAACAGCGAAAGCACTCCTAGAGCAAGATACAGGCGCAATTCCAGCGTTATGGACCATAACGATCCATTCAACGCCTTTTCAGGGTGATTTTCAAATATCCCTGGCACAAAATACAGATTCCAAACACCCAGAGAGTTTGTAATAAAATAATTTAACGCATCCTTGCTAGCCAAGATTTCGGTGAACTTCGCTCCACCAAACATCCAAGAAAAAACATAGGGCACCAAGAAACAACATAGTATCAATGCGGGATAAATCCGCATCACGCGTTTAACTGCGTAACCACCAATACTGCGACTGCTGTCCAGACTTTTGGTAATCAACGCTCCACTAATAAAAAAGAACACTACCACGCTTAGCTCACCAGCATGAGTCACCCCAGACTTCCGGGCGACCCATTCCGCCTGACCTGTAAATGCGTAGCTGTGGGCATAGATAACCAAGAGCGCGGCGAGCAAACGCACCGCATTAAAGTTATTCGATTTGGGTAATAAGACGCTAGACATGACGTTCCTTATCGACGGGCCCTCTTAGGCGCCAATCCTCTTCATCTTGACAAGCCAGATACGCTCATGACCACTGCGGCCATGACAAGGAACAATGCTTTCCACTCGGAGGCGCGCCGCTTCCGCGAACCGCTCGATTTTCTGACGACTGATTTCGTCGTTGGCGTCCAGATCTGCCGTACCGAGCGCCAACACGAAGCTCTGACGCGGCATCAATTCTGGATCTGTATTTAGTCTCTCCTTCATCCTTTCCAGCGTTGGCGCTTCAAACATGGGCAGCCTTGGCCCGATAGCGGTAAGGGCACCCATCCAATAGCCCCATTGGGGAAACAAGAGTGTAGTATCGCGTGGCTCAGTGGCTAATTGTGTGATGGCGACGTTGATAGCTTCGGTGTACATCCCCGCGCCGCCCTCCTGCACCAACCTCTCTGCAAACTTGCGGCTCCTGAGAGTCGGATTATCTTTGTAACCCTGGAATCCAACGCCTCCGCTGACTATGTGCGCACCCGCTGCGCAGCCTTGGACATACAGGATTTTCACATTATCGAACTCTCGGCAGTCACTGATGGACAAGCAACAACCGCAATGCAGGCAAGTGATATTTGGCGAAAAGACCAGCCTCTCCTGATCTACAACATAGATACATTTGTCGAGCCGAAGGCGCTACAGCCAACCGATATCCGCCCGCAGTCCGATGGTTGGATACCCTGTTTTTCCGCACCCGGGGATCATTGGAGCTTTGTAGAATTGTCCGACCAGCAATGGGCGACACGCGTAACGGAGAAAACGCGAATCTCCGATCACGCATCGATTGGCTTATATTGGTTTGCCAAGGCCGCGGACTATGAAAAGGCCTATAACGACTATTTCAGCAATGCCGACAATTTGGTAAAAGGGGAGAAATATGTTGCCCCTTTGTACAATCATCTGATCGACAAGGGATTGAATATTTCTATTCAAGACGTGCCGGTTTCTACCGTGCACGTACTCGGAACACCCGATGAATTGAAGCAGTTTCTGGCTCGTGAATGTCCGAGGATAGAGTAATCTAGTACACATGATCGCCGATTATTTACGGCGAGCGCATCGAGCAATCAGAGACAAGCGGGGATACCATTGCCGCAGCACCTTGGTTCCCCGCTATTGGCCTGTCGCCTTCAATCAGCCATTTTCAATCGATTGAGGATACGCGAGCACGCCTTTCCATCGCCATACGGGTTATGGGCTTGACTCATGCTGGCGTAGACGTCTGCATCCGTCAGCAGCAGCCGTATACCGCCGACAATGGCTTCGACATCCGTTCCCACGAGACGTACCGTGCCTGCTTGGACCGCCTCTGGCCGCTCCGTAGTATCGCGCATGACCAGTACAGGCTTGCCAAGCGATGGCGCTTCCTCCTGAATTCCTCCCGAGTCCGTCAAGATGATGTGGGACTGATTCATCAAATGAACAAAGGGTAGATAGTCGATGGGCTCCACGATGTGCACGTTCCGCAGTCGGCTCAGGATCCTCTGGACGGGCTCCCTGACATTTGGATTCATATGGACTGGATAGACGAAGTCCACCTCGGGAAACTCGCTAGCCGACCGCTGGATCGCCGTGCAAATCCGCTCGAAACCGTCGCCAAAACTCTCTCGGCGATGACCTGTAATCAGGACAATTTTTCGGTCTGGCGATAAGTACTCATATCCGGCCGATGCCTGCAGCCGAATCTCGGGATCTGATTCCAGCTTTTCTTTTACCCAAAGAAGGGCGTCAATCACCGTATTTCCGGTGACTTCTACGTTTTCTTCGGCGACGCCCTCGCGCAGAAGGTTGTCACGCGACAGCCCGGTCGGAGCGAAATGCAATTTCGCAAGCGCCCCGGTAATTTTTCGATTTCCCTCTTCCGGCCACGGCGAATACAAATTTCCGGTTCGCAAACCGGCTTCAACGTGACCGACCGGAATTCGATGATAGTAGGCCGCAAGCGACGCAGCTAGCGTCGTAGCGGTATCTCCATGCACCAGGACATAGTCCGGCTTGAATTGGGAAAAAACCTCACGCAAGCCCAGCAGAATCGACGAAGTGACGTCGGTTATATCCTGATTGGGTCGCATGATATTCAGGTCATAATTCGGCTTGATCTCAAACAACGAAAGCACCTGATCGAGCATATGGCGGTGCTGTCCGGTCACGCAAACTCTGCACTCAAAGCCTGAATCGGCCTGAAAAGCGTGCACGACGGGAGCCATCTTGATGGCCTCTGGACGCGTGCCGAACACAACTAGTATCTTCATTTGATGCTCAACTTTATAATTTTTGGGAACTCAGTCATTTTTACGAGATTCTAAAGCATCTTGACCATCTCAGTGCCGGCGGCCACCGCCGACTTCAAGCGCTTGCGCAAGCGAAGTACTCCTCCTCGACCAACCATGCTGCGCGGCCCATTCTCGGCGCCGCGCCACCGATTCCGCATCACGAGCGTAGGGAAGCAATTTTTCGATTGCTTCTGCAAACGCCGACGCGTTCTCCGCACAGCACACACCTAACGCTTCGAGGCCAGCCAATTCCGGCAGTGGCGTGGCAACAATAGGGCAACCTGCGGCCAAATATTCGTAAAGCTTGACGGGATTGGTAGCGATGGTTAGTGGAGAGAGGATAAACGGAATCACGCAAACATCGAAGGTCGATAGCATCCCAGGGACATCGCCGTAGGGGATTTCGCCGACAAGTTTCACATTCGAAGGAAGATTCGCTTTCTTTTCTTCAGCCCCAACCGAGGCCCCGACCAAAACAAAGGTCCATTTCGGATTTCCTTCGGCAACAGCGAGCAGCAGGTCAAAATCAAACCACTCGGAGATTGCTCCAACATAGCCGATAACGGGCATCGCGCTACGTTGCTCTCGGCTCACCGCCGCGAATCTGTCAAATTCGCAGCCGTTGCGGATAAGCATGTATTCGCTAGCATCCCCTCCGTACTCTTGGAGTCTGTTCAACAACGCTTGCGAACTGGCAACATTGCACGTCGCGCGTTGAACCAATGCTCGCTCCACCGTCGCCAATCGGTCTGACGCGGCCCCTCCGAATCCTGCGTGCTGATCCAGACAGTCATATACAAGACTGCGCCAGGAATGGCAACTCACGACGGGATACCAGGCCGGGTGCTCCACAATTGCGGACGCCGTTTTGGCACCCATATCGTTGAACAGAGAATGCAGGGACTGCAAGAAACCCCGTGCCTCCTGCTCGGTGATATCACTCTGATGCAAGTCGGGCAGGCGGAATTTTCCAGAGGAGATTTGCACTACAAAAAGCCCTGGCGCAGGACTCTTCAGAACGACGTAATCGCGCTTCCCCCCAGCCACAAGGGGCGTCGGGCAGATATAGATGACCCGATATCCTTGACTTGCCAGTCCCAACGCGAGATGTTGGGGCCGCTGGAACCGGAAGTCCCAGTCTATGACGGAGAAGAAAAAGACGTCTCCCGCCGCGGCGGGCAGCCCCCAGTCGGTTACGGTTTCACCGCCGGCGTCTGGCCGGTAGATCGCCTCGTAACGCGTTACGAGCTGCCCCATGTTGCCTTGCTGGCCGAAGAGCGCCGCAAAGGCATTGCGCACACGCCGCCAAGTCAACAAACGAAGCGTCAGTTTCGGATCGCTCAGTGCAAAGCTGGCCAAAGCCTTGAGTTTTCCGAGCACGATGTTTCCGCCCTAGTACGAATCCAATTTCAGCCGGCTCGCCACCTCAGCGGCGCGTGCCGACCAGGTGTGCGAAGCTGCGTAAGCGCGACTCTCAGCCGCCTCGGCCTCCAGTAGAGAGGAGCTACGCACCAACGTCACAAAATCATCTTTATCGACCGCGATCTTCACGAATGGGATCCGACCACACTCCTCTGTTGCAGTCGCGATAACCGGTTTGCCAGCCGCCAAGTACTCATAGAGTTTGACAGGCGAGACGGAGTTGGTGATCTGATTGACTACGAAGGGAATGAGGCAAAGATCGAAACGCTGCAGGTATGGCACCAAATCCAATTGTTCCATCGCCGGGAAATGGCGTACGTTGGCCCGAGTGCAAAGTGAATTTAGGCTCTCATCGGCGCCGTCGAGTACGGGACCAATTATAACGAGGACATGATCGGGCAGACTATCGGCGAGGTGCTCCAACAGTTCGAAGTCGATCCACGGCGCCAATGCTCCGTAATAGCCGCTCACCGGGCGCCGCTCAAAATCCTTGAGAGCTTCAGGCACGGCCTGCGGCACCGCCAAGGCAGCAATGAACTCTTCGCCAACAGCATTGGGCAGTATCAACGCTGCATCCCGACGATCCGCCGGCAAGGTATCGTACAAACGCTGCGCCGAGACGGTTATGAGGTCCGCACGTTGCAGCATTTCATCGTGCATGGCCTCTACTTGCTCTGAAGGCAAATCGAGCAAGCACAAATCATCCATGTAGTCATACACAAGCCTGGAATATGGCAGGTATTCCACATGCCGAAGATTGTTTGGCCAGAGGCAATAATAAATTACGTTTCCAGGCTCAAGGATATGCGGCAGCAACGGGAAAATATCCCATTCCTGCACTACGAACAATCCAGGGGAGACCTCCTCTATGTCCTTGACCTTGTCTGTTGTGTGATTGAGCGTGCCATATATGACGAGAAATCCCATGTCGGCGAATGCCTTCGCCAAACTCTGCGGGCGCTGCCGCATATAGGAGTAATCAATGGTCGCGGGAAAAATCACCACACGCCGCTGTTCCAAATTTCCCAGCGTCCGCCTTACCTTCTCCATCAACTCCTTCGATGGGTCGGATTCCGCTCCCTTGACACCGGCTCGAATCGCCAAGCGCGATGCTATATATCGTCCATAGCGAACCCTCTCACGCCAAGTTCCGCGCAAGACGTTCCGACGAAAGTTGAACCACCTGGTCTGCCATTTGGAACGAGCCAGCACAGCAGGTGGCTGTCCGCCGGAAATCTGATTTGATACTTCAGCGGAATGAACTTGCACAAGTAGGTGACGAAAGTTTTCCCACCGCAACTCAATTCGCTCCAGCGCCGCCACAGCTTCCGGAGTCCGGGGACCTTCAAACATGACTCTGAGGTCTTTATCCAGTTTTTCCCAATAGCTTAGTGCGATTTCCGAAAACGACCACGTGACGTCGTGTTTTTTTGTGTACAAGGCTTTGTTTCGCTCAAACAAGGCCTTGTATTTTTGGGTAGCTAATTTGCCGAAAGACACACTACCCTTGTGATAGACGAAGCAGTCTTCAATTACGGCCAAGACAAAACCCGCGCGCCTGGCTCGTACGCAATAGTCATCGTCTTCGAACATGCCCAGGCCAAAACCTTCGTCCAGATATCCGATCTTTTCTATAACTCGCCGGTGAACCGCAACGCAATAGAATCCAAGGCGCTCGGTTGCAAACCAAACTCCTTGGTGACGCTGGATATATGCCGAAGTTATTTCTTCGTAGGTGTTTTCGTTGACCCCGTCGAGTTCGAGCCTCTGCTCGTTGCCGGCCGAGTTCGTTACCGGACCGATCAGTCCGATCTGCTTATTTTCAGTGAACAGCCGGGTCAAGCGAGGAAGCCATCCAGGAGGCACCAACGTGTCGTTATTGAGCAAAACGACCACTTCGCCCCGCGCCATTTTCATGCCGTCGTTGTTCCCCCCAGCGTAACCCTTATTCGTTTCATTCAAGCGAAGATGGATGAATGGGTACTTGCGTTGAAATTCCAGCAAATACTCACGCGTGCCGTCAGCGGACGCGTTGTCAACAACGATCAACTCGTTACGTGTCAGGTCCGTGTTCGCGATGATCGATTCAAGGCAAGGAGCTGTAGTTTCGTTTAGATTGTTATAAGTCAGAACGACGATGGATGCGTCCATGGGTCTTCACAATAAATTGGAAAGTACTTGCCAGGGTAAAAACACTAGCATCACGGCTTGGAAAAAGCGGCGGTCTTCAGCAGTGATTTTACCCGAGCGTCCCATGAGTTTTCCTTGGCAAGCTCAATACGCCGCCTGATTTTCTCTTCATCTTGCCGCTGTTCCATGGCCTTTTCCAGCTGCTCGATGAATTCACGCGCATTGTGAGCCAGATAGCAATCATCTGCATAAGCAGCCAGCTCGGGTAGATCGATGGAAACGACCGGCTTACCCGCGCTCATATATTCATAGAACTTGACCGGGTTGGTGGCGAGAGTCAGGGGTACCAACTTGAATGGAATCGTGCAAACGTCGAAGTACGCCAGATATCCGGGAAGGTCGACATACGGTTTCTCCCCGCACAGATGAACGTTCGGCAACCCTTGGAGGGGATTCAGGTCTGCTCCCGCGGTGGCCCCGATGAGCACGAAATTCCAATCTGGCTTTGCCCGGGCGCAATGTGCGATAAGTTCAGTGTCAAACCAATCCGATATTGCACCGTAATATCCCACAATGGGCTTATCACTGTAGGCTTCGAGCAAGCCATTACGCACGGGTTGCGCAAAGTGTTGGAACTCGGTCCCGTTTTTAATCTGAACAGTACGCGGGTTCAGCAAATGGCATCGATCTTCCAGCAATGCCGAGGACGCTATGACCAGATCTGCGGCCTCGATGAGGGTTTGTTCAACCTTCAGCGCCTGTGCCGTATTCGTACTGAATCCCGCGTGGTCATCCATGCAATCAAAGACTATCTTGCCGCCGAATTTTTCTTTGAGCTGTTGGGCGACCGGCCACCATCCAGGAAACTGGAGCAGGTAGTGGATGGATTTGGGTTTGGTATCACGTATCAACTCGGACAAGCCTGCCACGACGTTGTCGAGATCGTCGCCAGCCAGGGTGTCGGTATAGATATTGATTGGATCCTTGGTATGCAACCATACCTGGGCTACGTCCCTGTCCAGCTCATTCAGGCTCAGCATGGCCGCAGCTTCCGCAGGCGAGGCGAATTTTCTACCTAAAGGGGTCATCGACATCGCCAAATAGCACGCCGAATATCCGTTATCGCGCAACCGCGTCACGAAATGCTGGGGCCGCTGCCAACGGAAGTCCCATGTGATAATTGGAAACACCAGCAAAAGACGGCCATTGTTCCGCTTCAAGGATTGGGTAATCGCGTCGACATTGGTACGAGACTGCCGTCTCGCCTTGTAGCTACGGACGCTGCGTACGACGTCGCCAACCGGCGATGCCGCCAAATGGCGCCGTGCAGCCGCTTTGATAAGACGCACACCCATGCGAACGCTCCCCCGTTGATTCACACGGGTATAGTCCTCCATTTCCGCATGGGCTTTTTCGAGTGCAGCGTCTCGTTGCGCGAGCTGGATCTCCAGCGATTTCCCCCACTCTGTCATGCGATTGACGTCGGATTGCAAGCGACGGATATCATCGTCGCGAATTCTGATCTCTTCGTTCATTCCCCCGCCCCACTCACTCATACGACCGACCTCGGATTGCAGGCGACGGATCTCATCGTCACGACTTCTGACCCCTTCATTCACTTCCCCCCCCCATTGGGTTACACGGCTGATGTCGGATTGCAGACGACGAATCTCATCGTCACGATTTTTGATCTCTTCCTTTACCCCGCCCTCCCACTCGTTCATACGGCCGACGTCGGATTGCAGGCGGCGAATCTCATCGTCGCGACTTTTGATTTCTTCATTCGCCTCCCCGCCCCACTCGGCCATGCGACTGAGTTCAGATTGCAGGCGGCGGATCTCATCATCGCGAGTTTTGATTTCTTCAGTCGCCCGCACTCCCCAGAGCGAAGCGGTATGTGCGTCTGACTTGGCAGACGCCAACTCCTGTTCTTGGTGCTTGAGCAGCCCCACAGCTCTCTTAAGAATCATATCGTCCAAAGCGGAAGCCAACGATTCGAATTTGGAATCCAGAACTGCCTGCAGTTCCGGCGATGGCTGGTAGTCGGGCAACTTGATCGGTGTCCCCGACTTCGACGCAAGGACGAAGATTCTGTAGTGTGGCGGAGCAAAGTCATAGGGAGCCAGGTCCTCGTTGAAGCTCTTCGAGACATCCAGAACCTCCGGCTTGAGCGGCTGTACGTCCCAATAGCAAATCACTTTGGAGAGCAGGCGCTTCAACCAGGGCACGTGGCCATGGCCCACGGAGGTTGTTGGAAACCCGTTTCGGGCGAAGTGCTCGTTGATCGACGCCGCCACAGGAAGGCCGTAGTGATAGTGTTCCGCCAACCAGCTGTAAACACTGCCATGGATCCGCTCGTACTCCGAGTTGACCATGTCATCCGTCTCGCGGGCATAGCCACCCTCTTCTGGCGGAAAACCCACAAGCACTGCCTTGTCGGCCAATTCAGTCAGTCGATCCAAGAACGCTTCGCGGTGTTGCGCGGGAACGTGCTCCAACACATCCACCGCACACACGTAATCAAACTTGCAATCATCCAGGCGCTGGGTGAACACGTCACCGCTGATACGATGCGGGCCATCCTTACCCGCCAGCAACGGATCGACATACGTGATGGTTGCTTCTCCAAGGAAAGAACCGAGCAGACATTCGGGCCCGCTGCCGACGTCCAGCACCGTAGCACCCGGTTGTAGACCAGCATCGCGCAGAATGCGCACACAACCTTGATAGCGGCTGTATTGATCAAAGACCATGGAATCAGCGGTGGGGGAGTCCGTGCTGCTACGCGCTTCGACTTCCTGGCTACGCGCCTCTTCTTCCATTGAGTACACGGGAAATTCCCGCAGGCGCTTTACCCAGGCTTGAAGCTCTTCCGCCGAGCAGGTACGACGAACGATCACGCCGACACCGCAGGGCCAGCCCAACGTCATATCGTCGCCGACGGCGATCAACTCGCCCAAGGGCGAAAAAATGTCGACAAAGTCCTGGTGCGAGAAGCGCCAATGATCGGCGGGATAATCATGTAGCTCGAATCCAGGGGAGCGAGTCGTCAGCACAAGTATGCCCCCCTCCCGCAAGGTGGCAGCCATCTGGTACAGCGCGCCTTGCCAATCGTAGCAATGCTCCAGCATCTCTGTGGAGAGCACAACATCGAAGGCTTCCGTTCCGAATTGGCCGACAATGCGCGAAGCATCCAATACGAGGTCGACCCCGGGGCCTTCGAAAATATCGATACCCACGTACTCGCTCTGCGGATCAGCGAAGATCGTCCGCAAAGTTCCATTCACGTCGCGAGATCCCACCTCCAACACGCGCGCCCCCTTCTTGACGTGCGGCAAGGCTTCCTTTCCCCAATCCATGCACCAGGCATTACACATCGCTATACCTCTATAAAACTGCTATTCAAATGGAATTCTCGCCCGTTCCACCGGGCGCGACGGCACGTCATACAAGCGTCAAGTGGAAATTCGCACCGCCACCTACGGGAAAGATGAATAGCCATGGTTGATCTCGGGCACAAACATGCGAAAGGCAAAAAGTGCCTTTTACTTCCAGTCAGTTGCTCACTGATGGTCAAGACGAGTGCAACCAGGAGACACTGATAATTTGGTCAGAAAAAAAACCTTTAGGGACCGCACATCACAGCAAGCACAATGACCAGGTGTCAGGCGAACGCATCCGCTTCCACGAACTTGACGCCCAGTTCATCCTTTTTCGACAAACGAGGCACCACATCGGCAGGCCAATCTATCGCCAATGTAGGATCGTTCCAGATCACGCAGCGTTCATGCTGCGGTGCATAGAAATCCGTGGTCTTGTACAAGAAGTCCGCAGTCTCGGATAGCACCAGAAAGCCATGCGCAAAGCCCTCAGGGACCCACAACATCCGCTTGTTGTCCGCGCTCAAAACCTCACCTACCCACTTTCCGAACGTGGGAGAGCCCTTGCGCATATCGACCGCAACGTCGAATACTGATCCCGTTACCACCCGCACCAGCTTACCTTGCGGTTGAGCGATCTGATAGTGCAGGCCTCTGAGCACTCCTTGTGCGGAGCGAGAGTGATTGTCTTGAACGAAATTGACATCCCGGCCTACCGCAGTATTGAAACTTCGACTATTAAAACTCTCAAAGAAAAATCCCCTCTCATCGCCAAAAACGCGGGGCTCGACAAGTAGGACTTCAGGTATTTCGGTTTGAATAATATTCATATAAGCATCTCGTTCTTCAACACATTCAAGCAGACAATGGCCGCGGCTTGGCCGCATTTTTCCAAAGATGCTGCCCGTCGCCATGAGCTCCAAGCCATGGCGCTAAAGCACGGCTCGGTTATCCGCGGATGAGCTGTTTGAGACTGCCTTTCACCGCGCGCGCCAACGCGCGAGCGGCGGGCAGCACCCCGGGGGCGGCTGTCGGCGCAGTACTTTCGAGCACTTGTCCCTGCTCGTCCAGCACACGCAACAGCTTTGCATTCTCCTCCTTGAGCGACGTTGCCCAATCTGACATCTCCATCAGTTCGGCATGCTTCCGCAATAGCTTTGCGTTCTCCTCTTTGAGCGACGCTGCCCAATCCGACATTTCCATCAGTTGACCGTGCTCGTGCAACAGCTTTGCGTTTTCCTCTTTGAGCGACGTTGCCCAATCTGATATTGCCATCAGTTCAGCGTGCTTCTTCGCGGCAATCCGATTGGACAGGTCAGTAGACGACGACTGCAAGGCAGTCTCTTCCTGGCGTCGCGCCTGACTCAAGGTTTCGTCCATCAGTGAAGCCCTACTGTTCACCCTGGCAGTCGCGGCCGCATCTCCCGACATCGCGCTCCGCATGTCCTGTTTAAGTCGTCTCCATGCAGCGATGGCAATATCCGTGTAAGTCCACGCTATGTTGTGCTTCTCAAAGAAATAGGCGAGGTTCTTGAAAAACAAACCCTGATATTTTTCAGCCCCCAACTTGCTGAAAGAGACACTACCCTTGTGATATACGAAAGAGCCTTCCGCGATCAGCAGTCGATAATCGGCCTTTCGCGCCCGCACGCAGAGGTCATCGTCTTCGAACATGCCGATGCCGAAGGCTTCGTCCAACATCCCGATCTTGTCAATGACATCCCGACGTATGGCCACGCAGAAAAATCCCAATTTCTCCGTTTCGGAATAGATGCCGCTTTGTAGGGTCAGATAAGAGATGGTAGCTGGCACGAAGGTGTCTTGAGTGACTTCTGACAGCACGACTCGTTGCTCATTGCCAGCAGAGTTGGTTACAGGACCGACCATTCCAACACCGGGATCCTTATCCAGCACCTCTACCAACGGCTCCAGCCAGCCCGGCCCCACAAGCGTATCGTTATTCAGCAAGACAAGGATGCGTCCATTGGAGAGCCGCATGCCGTCGTTGTTGCCGCCGGCGTATCCCTTGTTTACATCGTTCAAGCACAGCCGAACATACGGATGCTTCGATTGAAACTGGCGCAGATACTCGGCCGTACCATCACTGGAAGCATTATCGACAACGATCAATTCGTGGCGAATCAGATCGGTATGCTCGAGTATCGACTCCAGGCAAGGCGCCGTGGTCTCTTCGAGATTGTTGTACGCCAAAACAATGATGGAAGCGTGAATGTCAGTCTTGGATGGATGGCTACTCATAAATGCCCCTGCTATTGTTCGGCGAGTTGCGAACACACAACCTTTAAAAATCCCGCCACGCGAACAACGCCTGAAATTTCCTTCGTGCGCTGGACACAGCTGGCGGCCTGATTCTGACAATCATTCGCCGCACATCGCCGAAACGGTGGTCGGCAAATTCATCATCGCGTGCACCTGTCTCTCTGATGACACCATGAAAACAATGGCATTTTCTACGCGGTCTGCCATTTTTATATCACCCAGCTCGGAACGGTAGGCGACTGCAGGACTGAATGCGTAAGAGCCGGGATGTAGCAGAGGCAAATCGACAGTGAACGTTACCGTCGTAATGCTACCCACCCCTCCAACATTCACAGTCGCCTTCTCGACATCGCTATTCGTGCTGGCCAGCTCTATGCCTTTCTGAGTACGAAAAATATAACCTGCAATGATCTTCGCACCTGCTTCCATAGACTCATTTCTGATACTAAACCGAAGAACGACTCGAGAACCATGGATGACTGTCTGCGCCGGACGCATCTCTTCGTCGTAAAGACCTACACCGATAATCGAACAGATACCATCCCCGATACGCCGATCGATATTGGGAATTTCCCGTTCGATGCCCACTGCTGGACTGATAAGAGCAGGCTGATCTTCCACCTGAGTCGCAGGCGTTTGGGCCTCGCCCTGTTCATACCCGAAAAGCGCCGCCAAGTAACGGTCGACCACCTTCGATGCCGTATCGAAAGCGACCATTTGACCGTTTTCCAACCAGATGCATTTCTCGCACAACGACCTCACCGCATTCGCGTCATGAGATACGAAGAGAATCGTAGTTCCACGTTCCCGCAACTGCTCAAAGCGCAACATGCACCGATGGGTGAAATAGGCATCCCCAACCGCCAAGGCTTCATCGACGATCAGAATATCCGGATCGATATTGGCCTGGATGGCAAACGCCAATCGGACATACATTCCGCTGGAATAAGTCTTGACCGGCTGATCAATGAAATCGCCGATTTCCGCGAAGGCGAGAATGCGATCCATCTTGGAAGCAATCTCTTGACGAGTCAGACCCAGGATTGCGCCATTGAGGAAGACATTCTCGCGCCCCGTAAACTCGGGATTAAAGCCTGAGCCCAACTCAAGCAGCGCGGCAACCCGTCCGGCGGTAGATACTTCACCCGAACTCTGATTCAAGGTGCCGCAAATAAGCTGCAAAAGGGTCGACTTGCCGGAGCCGTTGCGGCCAACGATGCCGATCACCTCGCCTTTCTTTATCTCGAACGAGATATCCTTCAGCGCCCAGAATTCCCTAAAGAACTGCTTACGACCACGCGCCAACATTTGCAAAAGACGATCGCGCGGACGTTCATAGACGTGATAGCACTTGCTGACATTGGATACCGATATCGAAGTCTCAGAGGACATCAGCAAACCCCTTCCTGGTCTTCTGGAACCACGCGAATGCCAGCCATGCAAACACTGCCGCCGCAGCAGCATATAGCGCCAATCCCAACGGATCCGGCGGGTTACCGAAAAAGGCTACTGCGCGCATTTGCTCGACAATGAAAGTAAGCGGATTCAGGTACAGCAAGTGACGGTATGGCTCAGGCAATTGTTGGGGCGGATAAAATATGGGCGACATGAACATCACCACGGTCGTCATGATTCCGATAAACTGGGACACATCACGCAAGTACACACCCAGAGATGCCAATATCCAGCACAGTCCCAAGATAAAAAGGCAAAACGGCACCAGGATCAGAGGCACATAAAGCGTGGTCAGGTGAGGCACCCCGAATAGGACCATGTATGCCAGCAGCCATACCACCAAGCTTATCAACGTATGGAACAGAGCGGCACCTAGCGTAATCCAGGGGAGAATTTCCAGCGGAAATACTACCTTCTTGACGAAATTTGGATTACCAACAATCAATCCAGACGCCTTGTTAAAACATTCGGCAAAAAGGTTGAAGACGATCAGGCCCAAAAACAATACCAAGGCAAACTCGGTCCGCGAGTCACTGCCAGTATTCCATCGTGCTTTAAAGACGACACTGAACACAAAGGTGTAGATCGCAAGCATGATGATGGGGTTGATGAACGACCACATCAATCCCATGACGGAGCCTTTATAGCGCCCAATCACTTCTCGCTTGATTGAAGCGACGATCAAACCTCCGTTACGCACCCCGCTCGACACAAGCGCAAGCGGACTGCTCGGAAACTGCCTCATTGTGGAAATACCTCCATTGATGCCACAGCGCGACGCCCACCCATCGTACCGATGGGCCACGACAGATAGCGCAAGTGAACTCGGGATTCGGATGCCGAACAAGGACAACCCGGCATGACGCAGGCGCGCATGCTATCGGTATATGTCTCTGGCAGGGTCATGCGCTATTTCTCAAGAATTTCCGCGGACACGCGGCCGCCACCAAGACCCAACCACCAACGGCGCTTCTGATGCCGGCAGATCAATTCACCCCAGCCGCATGCGCCTGTTCATCCGCATGGTACGAAGACCGCACCATCGCCCCCACCGCCGCATGCGAGAAGCCCATTGCATAAGCCTCGCGCTCGAACATCGCAAACGTATCCGGGTGCACATAACGCAGCACCGGCAGATGGTGCTCCGACGGCTGCAGATACTGGCCAATGGTCAGCATATCCACGTTGTGCTCGCGCATGTCGCGCATCACCTGCAGGATTTCCTCGTCGGTCTCGCCCAGGCCCAGCATCAGGCCGGACTTGGTGGGGACTTCGGGGTGCAGCTTCTTGAACTCGGCCAGCAGCTTCAGCGAGTGCATGTAGTCCGAGCCCGGACGCGCCTGCTTGTACAGGCGCGGCACGGTTTCCAGGTTGTGGTTCATGACGTCCGGAGGACCGGCGTTCAGGATGGTCAGCGCGCGGTCCAGGCGGCCGCGGAAGTCGGGCACCAGCACCTCGATGCGGGTGGTGGGCGACAGTTCGCGGATGTGCGTGATGCAATCGACGAAGTGGCCGGCGCCGCCGTCGCGCAGGTCGTCGCGGTCCACCGAGGTGATCACGACATAGGACAGTTTCATCGCGGCGATGGTGCGCGCCAGGTTCAGGGGCTCGTTGGTGTCCAGCGGATCCGGACGGCCATGGCCCACATCACAGAAGGGGCAGCGGCGGGTGCACTTGTCGCCCATGATCATGAACGTCGCCGTGCCCTTGCCGAAGCATTCGCCGATGTTCGGGCAGGACGCTTCCTCGCACACCGTGTGCAGGTTGTGCTCGCGCAGGATGCGCTTGATGTCGTAGAAGCGCGAGCCGGGCGCGGCGGCCTTCACGCGAATCCATTCAGGCTTCTTCAGGCGCTCGGCCGGAACGATCTTGATGGGGATGCGCGCGGTCTTGGCCTGCGATTTCTGCTTTTGCGTCGGATCGTAGACCGCTTCCGCGGGCGCGGCGGCGGATTCGTTCGAGGGGACAGGAGACTCGGCGAGCGTGGACATGGAGCACCTTCACGACCGGCGCGTGGGCGCGCCGGGTCTGAGACAAAAACGGCATTTTACCCTTCGCCGACCAGATCCGCCGGGCGGGGTCCCGCCCCCCAGGCGGCGGGCCTCCTCGGCCGGAGCCAGGCTGGGTTATCGTCACGCCTGATGAATCCGCCGGTTTTACCCATGTCTTCCCTGCCCCCGCCCCGCCCCATAGCCCTGATCGCGCCCCGACTGGACTGGGCGCCCGCGGCCCGCGCCATCCAGGCCTGCGCCGAATTGCTGCTGTCCGCCGGCTACTACCTGGCAGCGGGCCCCTGGCGCGAGGCCCAGGCCCGGCTTGGCGAACTGCGCCCCGTCGCAGCGCTGGTCATCGGTCCGCTGGACGACCCGGCCCTGCGCGCCGCCGTGGCGGCGCTGGAGGTTCCCACGGTGGAAACCTGGATCGCATCCGCCCAGCCACTGGACAGCGCCGTGGTGGTCGACAACGCGGAAGCCGGCCGTATGGCGGCGCGGCACCTGGCCGCCAAGCGCCATGCGCGCGTCGCCTGCGTCAGCGCCGACACCCCCTGGGAACGCGCCCGGCGTGAAGGCTTCATCAGCAGCGCGGCCGCACTTGGGCTGGAGCTGGTGGCGGACATCGTGCAGCCCGAGGTGCAGCACATGAACGACGGCCGCATGGCCTTCCTGCGCCTGCTGACCACCAACACGATCTTCGACGCGGTGTTCTGCACGACCGACCTGCTGGCCGCGGCCTCGGTCTCGGAAGCCCACAACCGCGACCTGCAAGTGCCGCAGGACCTGGCGGTGCTGGGCTACTCGGACGACGGCAGCGCCGCGCAGTGGGCGCAGGGCTTGACCACCCTGGGCGCCGACGCCGCCATTCTGGGCCGGCGCACCGGCCAGTTGCTGCTGGACCGCCTGGACGGCGAACGCGGCACGGGCGAAAGGATTACGGTGGAAGTGGCTTTTGAGGAAAGGTTGAGTACGTAGGACGAGTTGCACGCGGTGGGAGCCAAGCGCGCTTGCCCTGCCCCTGCCGCGCTACACGAATCTACTCATATAGCGCCGGAAAACCGCTTTCCTGCAGCATGATGTTGGCTTCCCGCAGAAACGCAGGCGTGGCGGTTTCAGGCACGCGCACCAGCCATTGCGCGGCATCCTGCTTCCGTCCGCGCAGCAACAGCAGCCGGCCCAGGTGGAACATGCCGCGGAAGTCGCCGCCTTCGGCGCAGCGCTGGTAGCAGCCGAAGGCGCGCTCCATGTCCTGCTCGACCACCTCGCCGGCTTCGTAAAAGCGGCCGACGACGCCGATGGACTTCACGTGGCCGGCGTCTGCCGCCTTTTGATAGAGCGCCAACGCCGCCGCGGGATTCTGCGCCACGCTGCCGCGGCCGCTGCGCAGCATGTGGGCGTAGTTGTACATGCCCCAGTCCAGCCCCTTGTCCGCGGCCAGGCGGAACCAGTAGGCGGCGACCGTGTCGTCCTGCGGCACGCCCCAGCCGTTCTCGTAGCAACGGCCCACCATGTTGATGGCCATGGGGTGATCGGCATGGGCGGCGCGCTTGAACCACGTCAGCCCCTGTTCCGGATCGCGCTCCACGCCCGTGCCGTCCAGCAGCATCTGGCCGTAGATGGTCTGGGCTTCGATCAGCCCCAGTTCGGCCGCCGCGCGGATCCATGCCGCGTAGTCCTCGGCCGGCCCCTGTTCGCGCAGCCGGGCCAGTTCTTCTGGCGTGGTTGCAGCTACATCGGCCGCGGTATAGGTCTTCATGTCTTGTTCCTTGCGCGATCCCAGGCCTGCGCCAGGTTGCGCGCCAACGCCTCGCCGGTCTCGGTGGGCTCGCGGCGCACGCCACAGGCCGCCATGTCCACGGTGCGCAGGCCCGCATAGCCGCAGGGATTGATGCCCAGGAACGGCGCCAGGTCCATCTGCACGTTCAGCGACACGCCGTGATAGGCCCGGCCATTGCGGATCTTGATGCCCAGCGCGGCGATCTTGGCCAATTCGCCCCCGTCCGGATCGGGCACGTAAACGCCCGGCGCGCCGGGCTTGCGGCAGGCGTCGGCCACGCCCATCTGGGCCAGCGTGTCGATGACCGCGCCTTCCAGCAAATTGACGTATTCCTTGACGTAGATGTCGGCGCGGCGCAGATCGAACAGCGCATAGGCCATGACTTGGCCAGGCCCGTGATACGTCACCTGCCCGCCGCGGTCGCAATGGACGATGGGGATGTTGCCGGGGTTGAGCACATGCTGGGGCAGGCCTGCCTGCCCCAAGGTGTAGACCGGCGCGTGTTCGCAGAGCCAGATCTCGTCAGGCGTATCGGCGCCGCGCAGATTGGTGTACGCCTGCATGTCGTGCCAGACCGACAGGTAGTCGGCCGGCCGCGCGAGCCACTTGATCACAGCTGTCCCGCTCTTGCGCTAGAGGACGATGGACACCATCGGATGGCCATGCAGGGCGCGGTAGAGCGCGTCCAGCTGCTCGCGCGAGGTCGCGCGCACCGTGAAGGTCAGGCCCATGTAGTTACCGCCCTTGCTGGGCCGCATTTCCACCGTGGCGGCGTCGAACTCGGGATCGAACTGCAACACGACTTCGGTCAGCGTCTGCGCGAATTCGGGATGCTGCTTGCCCATGACCTTGATGGGAAAGTCGCTGGGATATTCGATGAGGGAGTCTTCGGGCGGGATATGTTGCATGATGTGCCTATAAGGTATTGCCCCACAGGGCGCGGCCACGGCTCGATACTGCACCCGAGGATGCCTGCCACGAGGCGGCCAGATCCTGTCTATATGGGGGCAAACCGCCAGCCGGCAAGGCCGCCGGGGCGGCCCCGCAGGAGCCGCCCGGTAACGCCGGACTCAGAGCGCGGCGATGCGGGCATCATAACCCGCCCGCAATTGCGCAAAAACGGGGCCGGGCTTGCCCGAGCCCACCGGCTTGCCGTCCAGCGAGACGATGGCCAGCACTTCCTTGGTGGCCGAGGACAGCATCAGCTCGTCGGCCTCTTCCACCTCTTGGCGCGAGATCGGGCGCGACTCGAACGGGATGCCGGCCTCGGCGGCCAGCTCGCCCATCAGGCCGTAGCGGATGCCTTCCAGGATCAGGTTGTTCTTCGGCGGCGCCAGCAGCTTGCCGCCGGAAACCACCCAGATGTTGGTGGACGAGCCTTCGGTCAGGTAGCCGTCGCGGAACTGCACCACTTCGTCGACCTGCGCATCGACCGCCTGCTGCTTGGCCAGCACGTTGCCCAGCAACGACACCGATTTGATCTCGCAATGCAGCCAGCGTTCGTCGGGGATGCTGATGGCGGCGAGGCCGCGTTCGCGCTGCGCGGCAGGCGGCGGTGCCCAGGCCGAGATCATGCCGAAGACCGTCGGCGCGACGGGCGTCGAGGGGAACTGGTGGTCGCGCTTGGCCACGCCACGCGTCACCTGCAGATAGACGATGCAGGTTTCAAGGTTGGTGCGCGCCAGCAGCTGCTGGATCAGGTCGATCCAGCCTGCGCGGTCGAAGGGCTGCGCGATCCGCAAGGCAGCCAGGCTGCGGTCCAGGCGGTCGAGGTGTTCGGCCATGCGGAATGCATTGCCTTGGTACACGGGGACGACTTCGTAGATGCCGTCGCCGAAAATGAAGCCGCGGTCCAGGACGGAGACCTTGGCCTCGTCCACACGCAGAAACTCACCGTTGAGATACACCTGGCTTTCGCCCGGCACGCCCGGAATCATGAGGCACTCCTGAATATGAAATGGAGAGGGACGAACCGTCCGGTCCGTCCCGTGAATAGAGCACGGGCGTTTCATGCGAAACGCCCGTTGCTAGCTTACACCCGCGATAGCGCCCGCGGCGCGGCAGGATTACTCGAACCAGCGCTTGACGGTATCGACCATGCGGCCGAAGAAGCCGGCGCGTTCGACCGCGTCCTGCACCACCAGCGGTTCGGTGCGCAGCACCTTGCCGTCCAGCGTGAACTGCAGGGTGCCGACCTGCTGGCCCTTGGCCAGCGGGGCGATCAGCGGATCCGTGCGCTGCGCCACCGGCTTCAGATCGCCAGCCTTGCCACGCGGCACTGCGATCGACACGGGGTTGGGCGGGCCCAGCTTGACGTTTTCAACCGTGCCTTCCCAGACGCGCGCGTCGATGCCGGGCTGGCTCTTGTCGAACAGTTTCACGGTGTCGAAGTTCTGGAAGCTCCAGTTCAGGAGCTTCAGGCTTTCCTCGGCGCGCGTGGCTTCGCTGTCCGTGCCCACCACGACCACCAGGATGCGGCGGTCGCCGCGCACCGCGGTCGACACCAGGCAGTAACCGGCCGAATCGGTGTGGCCGGTCTTCATGCCGTCCACCGACGGGTCGGCCCACAGCAGGCGGTTGCGGTTGGGCTGGGTGATCTTGTTGTAGGTGTAGCTCTTCTGCTTGTAGTAGTGGAAGTGATCCGGGTGGTCGGTGATCAGGTGCGAAGACAGGATCGCCAGATCGCGCGTGGACGTCATGTGCTGCGGATCCGGCAGGCCCGTGGCGTTCATGAAGTGCGTGTTGCGCATGCCCAGGCGTTCGGCTTCCTGATTCATCAGCGAAGCGAACGAGGCCTCGCTGCCGCCCACGGCCTCGGCCAGGGCCACGGAGGCATCGTTGCCGGACTGCACGATCATGCCCTGATTCAGCTCGTCGACAGTGACCGGCTTGCGCGGTTCGATGAACATGCGCGAACCGCCCGTGCGCCAGGCGCGCTCGGACACCGGCACGGTCTGCTCCAGCGTCAGGCGCTTTTCGTCCAGCGCGTTGAACACGACGTAGGCCGTCATGATCTTGGTGAGCGAGGCCGGTTCCACCTTCATGTCCGGGTTGGAAGCGGCCAGGGTCTGGCCGCTGTTCACGTCCATCACGATCCAGGCCTTGGCTGCGATCGTGGGGGCCGGCACGGCCGAGACGTCGCCCACGGGCACCACCGCCGAAGCATTCGGCGCCGGGGCCGCGGCGCCGGCAGCTGCAGCGGGTGCCGCGGCGGGAGCCTGCTGCGCCCAGACCGGCATCGAAGCCGCCAGCATGGCTGACAGCACCGCGCCTGACAGCAGGCGGCGGGTAAAGACAACGGGGGAGTGAGCGGAGTAAGGCAAATTCTTCATCGGCAACGTGGGTCCAGTAATGACGCCCGCCGGCGCGGGGCAAGTGGCTGACAATTATAGGCAGTCGATCAGACCCGTCCGGCCCGCCCGGGGTTCCCGCGAGTCGAAAACATGCAACCTGATGCAACCTGCGGCCGCATTCAGGCGCGTTGCCTCAAATCGGATCAGTCCAGCGCGACCTTCAGCCGCGCCTGCACCAGCTGCCGCAGCACCAGCAGTTTGCCGTGGAAGAAGTGCGATGCGCCCGGCACCACCACCACGGGGATGGAACGCGGGCGCGCCCAGTCCATGGCTTCGGACAGCGGCACGACTTCGTCTTCCTCGCCGTGCACCATCAGCGTGTCGTCCGGCACCTGCACTTCGTGCGATTGGAAACGGTTCACGGCGGGGCCCATCAGCATCAGGGCGGAGGGCAGTACCGTATCGCCCTGTTCGGCGAGTGCGGCATAGGTCTGCGCCGCGACGGCAGTGCCGAACGAAAAGCCGGCCAGCACCCACGGCGCCTGGGCCAATTCCGGATGCAGTTCGCGCATCTGCGCCACGACCGCCAGCATGTCCTGGGTTTCGCCGACGGATTTGTCGAAGGTGCCCTCGGACTGCCCGACGCCGCGGAAATTGGGCCGCACCGCCACCAGGCCATGCTGCACGCAGGCGCGCGACAGGGTCGTGACCACCTTGTTCTCGCGCGCGCCGCCCTGCAGCGGGTGCGGATGCAGGACCAGCGCCCAGCCTCGCGGCGTACCCGCGGGCCAGTCCACGGCGCAATCGATGCGGCCGGCGGCTCCGTTGAAGGCATGGGTTTCAGTACGTGCGGACATGGCGTGACTCAGGATGCGGGAAAAACAGCGATCTTAACCGCCCGGCCTGGCGGCGGGCTTCAGCGTCGTGGCAAGCCACTGCGCCAATTGATCCGCGGCATCGTCCGTCGCCTGGCGCAATGCCGCGACCCCGCCCTGCGCGTCCTGCGTGGGTGCGGGCGCGCGCGCCTCGATGCGCGTCTGGCCCACCACGCTGCGGCCGCTGAGCAAGACCGCCTGCAGCAGCACGCGGCCTTCGCTGGACTGGCCGTCGGCGGCGAATACCTGCTCGAACTGGGACAACGACACCTGCAGTTGCGGCGTCTGCAGGGTGACGCGCTCGTCCAGCACCGGCCCCTGGCGCGACAGGCGCTCCGTGAGGCGCTGACGCACCAGGTCCGCCGGCGGCGAGGCCCAGCGGTAGCTGGCATACGCCTTGGGCGCGGCGCTGTCGCCCACGCGCCAGATCACCCCCGTGTCGGACAGGCTGGGCACGGCCTGGAAGACCAGCGCAAGCGGCGCCCGCGCGGGCAAGACCGGCGTGGGCCGGGAGTCCAGGCCCAGGTCGAACACCGAAGGCGGGGCAGCCACGCGGCCGATGCCGCAACCGGCCAGGGCCAGCGTCAGGATTAGAACGGCGCTACGCATCTTCATCATTTGGGCGATCTCCCGAAGCCTGCAAAGCCGGCCTCGCCGGGCCCGGGCTCGCGGGGCGCCGGGCCGAACAGGAACGATTGCGGCGTGTTGTCCACACGGCGCAGGGTAACGGTGGCGCCGCGCGCGGCCGCGCTGACGTTGGTGGCCATGCTGGTGATGGCGGGCAAGGTCTCGCCATCCAGCCGCGCGGCGGCCAGGGCGATGTCATTGAGGCTGCTGGTGGCGGCGGACAGGGGGCCGTCGGGCGCGTTCAGGCGCGCCAGCGACTGGCGGGCCTGCGCAGCCAGGTCGCCGACTTCCCGCGCGGCGCGGTCGGCCTGGCGCGAGGTCTTGTCCAGCGAATCAATGAGGGGACCGAGCTTGGCCAGCGTGGGCGCCAGATCCTGGCTGGCGCCCCTGAGCGACTGGGTGATGTCGGTGGCGTTCTGCAGCGTGGCGGTGAGCGCCTGCACGTTCTGCTCGCTGAGCACGCGCCGCAACTGCTCGGTGACCTCCTCCACGTTGGAGATCAGCTTGCCACCACGCTGCTCGATGCGGTCCAGAAAGCCCGGACGCAGCGGAATCGCGGCCGGATTCGCCGCCGACGAGGCCAGCCGCTTCATCGAGGAACCGTCGTCGCGCAACTCCACATTGGAAATGCCGGTCACGCCCTGCACGCCCAGTTCGGCCCAGGTGGACTCGGTAATCGGCGTGTTCGGCGCCACGCCGATGCGGATGCGCACCTGCCCGGGCTTGTCCGGGTTCAGGGCCAGCGACTGCACCTTGCCCACCGGTACGCCCTGGTAGCGCACCGTGGACTGCGGATTCAGGCCGCTGACGGCGGTCGCGGAGATAATTTCGTATGGCTGAAGCTGAGTCCGGTCGCGTCCGATCCAGATGGCCACCAAGGCGGCTGCGGCCAGCAAGGCCAGCGTGAAGATGCCGGCCATGAGCGCATGACTACGGTTTTCCATGATGCAATCCCTTCGGCGCCAGATCCCCCAGCGCCCGCAAACCGCGCTCGCCCAGGAAGAATGTGTGAATGAACGGGTGATCGACCTTCAGTACTTCCGGCACCGTGTCGCACACGATCACCCGTTTGTCCGCCAGCACGGCGACGCGCGTGGCCAACGCCAGCAGCGTGTCCAGGTCGTGCGTCACCATGACGACGGTGAATCCCAATTGCCGGTGCAGGCTGCGCACCAGGTCCACGAACTCGTCGGAGCGCAGCGGGTCCAGGCCGGCCGTGGGTTCGTCCAGGAACAGCAGTTCCGGATCCAGCGACAACGCGCGCGCCAGCGCCACGCGCTTGACCATGCCGCCCGACAGGTCCGACGGCCGCTTGTCGGCGTCGCGCGCCGACAGGCCCACCATCGCCAGCCGGCACATGACCACGTCGCGCACCAGGTCTTCCGGCACCGTGCGCAATTCGCGCAGCGGCAGAGCCACATTGTCGAACACCGACAGCGCGGAGAACAACGCCCCCGCCTGGAACAGCATGCCCCAGCGATAGGACAGGCGCCGACGTTCAGCCGCCGTCAGTTCAAACAACGAATGGCCCAGCACCCGCACCGTGCCCGCGGCTGGCCGGTCCAGCCCGATGATCTGCCGCAGCAGCACCGTCTTGCCCGTGCCCGAACCTCCCACCAGTACCAGGATCTCGCCCGGGAAGACGGTCAGGTCCAGATTGTCGTGCACCACATGATCGCCAAACGCCGTGCGCAGCCCGCGCACCGTGATGACGGGTTCTACCGTAACGCCGTCCTCGGCGAAGAGCTTGTGCTGGGCGGCGCTATTCATCAGATGCCCACCGAGCTGAAGATCACGGCATACAGCGCATCCAGCAGGATCACGCCGGTAATCGAGGTGACCACCGAGGTGGTGGTGCCGCGCCCCAGGCTTTCCGTGTTGGGCTGGATGCGCAGGCCGAAATGGCAGGCGATCAGCGCGATCAGCATGCCGAACGTCACGCCCTTGAGGATGCCGATCCAGTAGTTCGTCAGCGAAATCGCGTCCGGCAGCGACTGCAGGAACCATTGCGCCGACACGCCCAACTGCATTTGCGCGGCGAGCATGCCGCCCAACAGCGCCATGGCGTCCGTCCACAGCACCAGCAGCGGCATGGTGATGGCCAGCGCCACCACCCGCGGCAGGATAAGCCGCTGCCCGTGCGAAATGCCCATGACCAGCATCGCGTCCAACTCCTGCGTCACCCGCATCACGCCGATCTGCGCCGTGATGGCCGAGCCCGAACGGCCCGCCACCAGGATGGCGGCCAGCACCGGACCCAGCTCGCGCACGATGGACACGCCCAGCAGGCGCACGATGAAACGATCGGCGCCAAACATCTGCAGCTGCTGCGCCGACAGGTAGGACAGCACCACGCCGATCAGGAAGCCGACCAGCGCCGTGATACCCAGCGCCTGCGCGCCGGTGCGGTACACCTGCGCCGAAATCTCGCGCCATGGCCCCAGCCGCGGCCGCAGCAGCATTCCGCCCAGGTCCAGGACCAGCTGCCCCAGCATGATGAGCAAGGCGCGGCCATTGTCGATAGCCTGGAATATCGCCTCGCCCACCGCTCTCAGCCAGCCCCACGGATCGCGCTTGGGCGCGGCGGCCGGGGTCTCGCCCTTGTTCATGGCCAGCGCGTTGAACACGTCCTGCTGGCCGGCGGACCAGCGCACGCGCTCGGGCAGCTTGTGGCCCCAGGCTTCCCAGATCAGCAGCGCGCCGATGGTGTCCAGCCGGCCGATGCCGTGCAGGTCCCAGCGCGCGCCGCCATCCGTGGCGCAGGCCAGCGCCTCGCGGCGACGTTGGACCTCGCCCGGCTCGGCCAGCGCCAGCACGCTCCAGTCGCCGGCCACATGGCACACGCCTCCTTCGAAACGGAAGGGCGCGGCGGCGGCAGGTGTGGACGAAGCGGAATGCGGCATGAAGACAGAATACCGATGCAAAATGTATCGCCAATCATAAACGCTGGCGCCGTCCGGCCGCGAGCGCAGGCCGCGTGCCCTACAATCGCCGCCATGTCCGCTCAAGCCAGCCCCATCGACCTGCCCGCGCCGGAAACCTTGGCCCGCATGCTCAGCACGCGCCTGCCCGCCTTCCAGGACATCTCCTGGACCGGCAGCACCGGATCGACCAATGCCGACCTCCTGGCCCGCGCTCGCGCAGGCGGCGGCGGCAAACCCTGGCTGCTGGGCACGCACCTGCAGGAAACCGGCCGCGGCCGCGCCGGCCGTCCGTGGCAGAACCGCACGGGCTCCACGCTGATGTTCTCCTGTGCCTTCGACGTGCACCTGCCGCCCGCGCAACTGCCCGCCCTGTCGCCGCTGGCCGGCATCGCCGCCTGCGAAGCTCTGCGCACCGTCGCCGGCCCGCAAGCCGCCGGGTTGTGCATGAAATGGCCCAACGACGTGCAGTGGCACGACGCCAAGCTGGCAGGCGTACTGGTCGAGACCACCCGCAACCCCGGCGGCAGCGAGGCCGGCCATACGGTCGTCATCGGCATGGGCGTGAACCTGACCGACGCCGCCCGGCTGTCGCTCGCGCTGGAACGCGAAGTCGCCGACTGGAGCCAGGTGCAGGCAGCCGCCGCCCGCCAGGCCTCCGCCGCCGACCTGGTCTGCGCCAGCGCCATGGCCTGGCTGGAAGCGGTGCGGACGCTGGAGCGCGAGGGCTTTGGCGCCTTCAAGCCACGTTTCGACCAAGTGGACGCTTTGGCCGGCCGCAAGGTCAACGTGCTGGACAAGGGCGCTATTCTTCTAGGCGGAACCGCCTGCGGCGTGGACGAACAAGGCCGCCTGCTGGTGCAAACCCCCAAGGGCACTCAGCCGATCCTGGTCGGTGAAATCTCGATTCGACGCCAAGCATGATTATTCTCATCGACTCCGGCAACAGCCGTCTCAAGGTGGGTTGGCTGGACGCCGGCAACTCCGACGCGCCGCGCGAACCCGCGGCGGTCGCCTTCGACGGCCTGGACCTGGACGCCCTGGACCGCTGGCTGGCCGCCCTGCCGCGCCGTCCCCTGCGCGCGCTGGGTGTGAACGTTGCCGGCGAGGCGCGCGGCGCGGCCATCGCCGCCATCCTGCAAAAACATGGCTGCGCGGTGACCTGGTCGCCGTCACAGGCAACCACGCTGGGGCTGATCAACAGCTACAAGACGCCCACGCAGCTGGGCGCCGACCGCTGGGCCTCGCTGCTGGGCGTGCTGTCGCGCCTGCCGGGGGCACACCCGCCCTTCGTGCTGGCCAGCTTTGGCACCGCCACCACCATCGACACCGTCGGCCCCGACAACGTCTTTGCCGGCGGCCTGATCCTGCCGGGTCCGGCCATGATGCGCAGCGCGCTGGCCCACGGCACAGCCAACCTACCCATCGCCAACGGCCAGGTCGTGGCCTATCCCACGGACACGCACGAGGCCATCGCCTCCGGCATCGCCGCCGCGCAGGCCGGCGCCGTCGTGCGCCAATGGCTGGCCGGACGCCAGCGTTACGGCCAGACGCCGCAGATCTACGCGGCGGGCGGCGGCTGGCCCGAAGTGCACCAGGAAATCGAACGCCTGCTGGCGGACGCGGGCGGCACCGAAGGTGCGGCCCCCGTACCCATCTATCTGGATCACCCCGTCCTGGACGGCCTGGCCGCGGTCGCCCGCGCCACCCTGGACGACCAAGCCTGAACGGGAGACCCCGGCCATGCGCGTGCTCTTCATCCTCATCCTGCTGGCGAATCTGGGGGTTTATGCGTTGGGCCAGGGCTGGCTGGGCGTGCGCCCCGAGGACGAAGGCCGCGATCCGCGCCGCTTCAACCAGGAACTGAATCCGGGCGCGGTGACCCTGGTTCCCAAGACCGCGCCTGCCGCCCCCTGAAGCCCCATCCGGCGCACGCGCCGGTGAGCGCGGGCGCTAGCCCGCCTTTCCTGCCTCCAGCCAGGGTGCCAGCGCGTCCAGCGTGCGCCCCGTGGCTCCCGAATGCATGCGGAACCATGCCAGCGCCGCCTCAGCCGTGCGCTGGCGGCGCGGTTCGTCCGCCAGCAGCGCCATCGCCGCCTCCACCGCCTGGCCGGCGTCGGCCGCGCGCAGCACGGCGCCCGCCGCGATGGCGTCTTCCGCCGCCTGCTTGAAATTGAAGGTGTGCGGGCCGACGATGACCGGCACGCCCGCCGCGCAGGCCTCGATCAGATTTTGCCCGCCCAGCGGCGCAAAGCTGCCCGCCACGATCGCGACATCCGACGCGGCGTAGTGGAACGCCATCTCGCCCAACGTGTCGCCGAGCAGCACGGCCGTGCCCGGCCCCGGCGCCACGCCTTCGGAGCGCCGGACGTACGGCAACCCTGCATCCGACAATAGGCGCGCGGCCTCGTCAAAGCGCTGCGGATGGCGCGGAATCAACAAGAACAGGGGCGCACCAGGCGCAGCCGCATGGCGTTTGATGGCCTCGATGAAGCCGCTGTCCTCGCCCTCGCGCGTGCTGGCCACCGCCACCACATGCCGGCCCAGCTGTTCGCGCCAAGCCTGCCCCGCGGCAACCTGCGCCGCCGGCAGGACCAGATCGAATTTCAGATTGCCCGTCACGACGGGCTGCGGCGCCCCGGCCTGCACCAGCCGGTCCGCGTCCTCGGCGGTCTGCGCCAGCACCGAGTCCAGTCCGCCCAGCGCTTCGCGCATCACGCCGCCCATCCTGCCCGCCTGGCGCAGCGACGACGCCGAAAAGCGGGCGCTGACCAGCGCCATGGGCACGCCCGCGCCACGCGCGGCCGCCAGCAGGTTCGGCCAGATCTCGCGTTCGATGAGCAGGCCGCAGCGCGGCCGATACGCCGCCATGAAACGGCGGGTCGCGCCGGGAAAATCATAAGGCAGCCAGGCCTGGCGCAACTGGCCGCAGGCAATCGCTTCCGCGTACTGGCGCGCGCCCTCGGCGCGGCCGGTGGCTGTCATGTGCGTAAGCAGCACCGGCAGGCCGCGGTCCAGCAAGGCTTGCAGCAGAGGCTGCGCGGCGCGCGTCTCGCCCAGGCTGACCGCGTGCACCCAGACCGGAGCGGTCCAGGACGTGGCAGCGGCGGGCCCGACATGGCCGAAGCGTTCAGAAGAGAAGATTTCCCATTGCCCGCCCGCGCGCCGGGCGCGGTGGCCCATCCAGAGCCAGACCAGCGGTGACAGAGCCCTGAGCGCCAGCGAGTAGACGCCGCGGTTCATGTCACTGTGCGGCCAAAGCCTGCTCCACCGCCGCCATCACGGCTTCGCGCGACGGCGAAGCCCCGCGGTCGCCCAGGCTGGCGGTGTAGCTGGAACCGACCAGCGGCGTGCGCACCGGGGTGGAAGCACGGTAAATGCCGATGGTGGGCCGGCCCAACGCGGCCGACAAATGGGTCAGGCCGCTGTCCAGCCCCACCATCAGGCGGGACCCAGCCAGCAAACGCGCCACCGCGGTCAGGTCCATGCGGGGCATCACCTCGGCACCATCCATGCCGGCAATCAGCAACCGGGCCCGTTCGGCCTCCTGCTCATTCCCCGCCAGCAGTTTCAGGGTGCAGCCTGCGTCCCGCAGACGACGGAACACGACGCGCCAGTCCTCTTCCGGCCAGAGCTTGTCGTCGCGGCTGGCCGACGGCATGATCACGGCATAGCCGCGGTCCGTATCCAGGTGGTGCAAGCGCGGCAGTTCGCCGACGTTCAGACCCTCGCTGCCGACTTCCAGCACCGGGTCCGCCGCAGGCTGCGTCGCCTGGCGCGCAAAAGCCTGCAAGCCGAAATCGGGCGCGCCGGCGTATTGGTAGCCGAACGTCAGGGCGGCCAGCTTGCGCTGGCGGATCACCGCCGGCTGCCAGAACTCCACCCGATGCCGCACGTTGTAGAACAGCGAAGCCAGCGGCTCGCGCGCCGAACGCCAGTCCAGCCCATGCCGCACGCCGCGGGTCTGGCGCACCAGCCAGGCGGATTTCAAGAGCGCCTGCATGTCCAGGACAATGTCGTACTGCACCGAGCGCAGCCGCTCCTTCAGCGCCTTGCGCTCCGCCCGCACTTCCGCCGACCACCAGGCTTTGCGCCAACGGCGATGAGCAACCTTGATGACCTGATTGACCGCCGGATGCCAGGCAGGAATGTCGGCAAAGGCTTCTTCCGCGATCCAGTCGATCTGGGCATCGGGCACATGGCGGGCAATGTCGGATATTGCCGGCAGCATGTGCACGAGATCACCTAGGGATGAGGTGCGGACGATGAGGATTCTTGTAGGCATGTGCAAAGATTCGTGCTTGGCGCGACCTTCGGCCTGATGGTGGCCGACGCCGCTCAACGCAGCCCGAACTTTACAACAACATTGAGCATTCCCGCGATCGATCCCAGCCCCGCGCGCTGGATCGCGTCCAGCGCTAAAACAGCCGCGCAGCTACGCTTGCTGCGGCCAAGTCAGTGCCCCTTCTTTTTTTTCAAGATCATCCATTTGGGCATGCGAAACAAGACCAGCCGACGGTAAAGCACCACATATGTCGTCGAGAACACCGCCGTAAAGAACATCAGCAGATAGGGCTCCTGCCAAAACAATACGGCGGGTATCACGGCAAGCGACGACAGCAGCCACAAATAGGGAGAGGTCATGGCGTTGCGCTGTGTCTGGTGGCGCATTTCCCGGGAGCCGATCGCCCAGCGCACCAGCCGCTTGTAGATCAACATATGCAAGTGGACGCCATCCGGTGCTCCCGGCGAACGACCACGCAACCACTTCTTGCGATAGATGGAAAACAAGGTCTCAAACACGGGGTAGATACACAGCAGCAGCGGAAACCAGGCTGAAACTTCCGGATGCCGTGCCAGCATCAGCACTGACAATTCACCGATGATAAAGCCCAGAAAATAGGCTCCGCCGTCTCCGAGAAATATGTGGCCATGCGGGTAATTCCATACCAGGAATCCCACAATGCCTCCCAGCGTGCTCAACGCCACGATCAACAAGAAACGGTCGCCTAGATAAAAAGAGACGTAGGCAAACCCGGCCAGTATCATTGCCGACACCACCGCCGCCAAACCGTTATATCCGTCAATTATATTTATCGCGTTGGCGGCACCACCGATAGCCACAGCAGTGAAAATAAGCGACACCACCGAGAACTGCAATAACCAATCAACCCCAATAATATCCAACCGGGTTATCGCCGCGCCCAAAAAATAATAAGCGATTACCCCAGACAGCATCGCCAAACCAAGCCGAACCAAAACCCTGACGTGTTTGGTAAGATCTTCGACAAATCCGCCCAGGAAGGCGGGCATGGAGGCCCCAAGCAGTACCACCAGGTCCGGCAGCACTTCTGGCTCACGGATTGCGACCAGGGCGCATGTGACGCCGCTGGCCATTAGCAGCGACAATCCGCCGATTCGGGGAACGGGAACCGAATGATACTTCTGCACGCCCTCGACATCATGATCAGCCGTTAGGCCATCATGCCAAGAGCGGTAGCGCACAATCAACAAAGTTGATATGAGCGAAACCAAGAACGCTACAAGGACGTACAGCATTGAGAAGGTAACCAGAAGGGAGCTGGCACGATTGTAGCGTCAGACGGAGATAAAACATGCAAACGAATTGGGTCGTTCTGGAAAAGAATGGAACCAGGGTTTGCAAAATAATATAAAGAGACCTCCACCTGAATTCTGCCAGTAGCCAAACTCGCACATCTTCGATACGACTTGATGCGTGGGCCGCCTGGACCTGGAAGGGATCCGGGCATTCATTCGAGCAACTGGACATATTCTCACAAGCATGCTGCCTATGGACCCTGCTGTACGGGCGAATCTGTCGCAAACTCCTGAATAGCGTGCCTGCGTCACAGCCTTTCAGGATGCGTCGTACGTTCTCGATGAGCTCCGACTGATGGAAACGGCGAACCTTACCGTCGATCTGAGTGCATAGGTCACGTCCCCTCCCCGCAGCCCAGACGCCGGCATCGACTTGCCGCCCTCCCGCTTCGACAGCGCGCGTCGAGGTGCCCACGGGCGCCCCACGATCTTTCGACCCGACATAGGGCCTCGATCTGGGCCCAGCAGCACAGCAAGGCGCAC
The DNA here is from genome assembly GCF_029839485.1 of Achromobacter sp. GD03932. Taxonomy (NCBI): domain Bacteria; kingdom Pseudomonadati; phylum Pseudomonadota; class Betaproteobacteria; order Burkholderiales; family Alcaligenaceae; genus Achromobacter; species Achromobacter sp. GD03932. The sequence continues at coordinate 152,936 of NZ_JAOCAT010000010.1, read as the reverse complement.
GAACTGCGGGTGACAGGGATACGACGATACAATGTCCCGTTGTGCATCCCTTTTTTGCGTTCGATTTAATTTATCGAATCCTCACCCGTAATTATAGAAATCGATTAGTGGTGAACGCCCCTACGCCGGCGTTCGGCCTCTGGTACCCCTATCTTCGCCTCCAGCCATGGCCATTCTGCCTTCCCTCCTTGTCACCCTGCTCGGGGTCTTGCCTATCGCCACCATGACGGTCGGCGGCGGTAGCGCGCTGTTCTACCTAATTTTTTCCCTGTGCCTGGTTCGGTGCTTCACCCGGGAAGGAGGATGGCAGGCGACCTGGCGCGACCTAAAAGACTACACGTGGGTCATCGCGGCCCTGCTCGTCTCTTTCTGTGCAATTGGACTCAGTCAATATGCGCATGGCATCACCCACGGCCCTTCCCTGGAACGAGGTCTGCGCATCAGCCTTGGCTTCCCCATCATCCTGGGCGCGCTGCTTAGCATCAACCCGGCGACGCTCCGGAATGCGTCCTGGGGCATATTGGTTGCCGGCTGGGTTTCGGCCTGTATCGTTTTCTGGCTGGTCTTTCCCGCCTGGAATCGTCCCAATACGCCCCAGTACAACGCGGTCACCTACAGCAATCTGATGCTGCTCTGGCTCTTCATCACCTTTTGCAGCATGGGATGGCAACTGACAAAGCACCCGCGACTTGAAAAGTCAGTCAAAGCACTGACCGTCATCGTCGTTTTCGCGGGCTTCGTGCTCACCCAGACGCGCACCGGCTGGATGGCGATCCCCCTGTTCTTGTTCGTTGCGATGTGGTTGTTCGGCCATCTGCGGCATCCTTTCCGCGCGTTCGGCCTGTTGGTCGCAGGTGTGGCTATCCTCGTTGCCATCGGATCTACCAATCAAGCCCTGCGCACCCGCGTTGAGCAAGGCATCAACGAATTTCAAGCATGCCAAGGCGCCAACGCCACAGCGGACACCTCCGTCTGTATCCGGCTGCAGCTGTGGCGGGCCACGAGCGAAATGATCGAAGCGGAGCCCATCTTCGGCCTGGGGGGTACCGCCAGATTCGTTCCAGAACTTGAGGCGCGAGTCGCCACGGGAGTCGTTTCGCCCTTTGTCGCGCAAGACTTCGGCGAGCCCCACAATGACATGCTGCAAATGCTGGCCAGCTATGGGCTGCTGGGCGGCTTGGCGCTGGCGCTGCTGTATTTTGTTCCTGCCGGCATCTTCTTGCGCAGAATGACCGCAACAAATCCCGAGCCGGTTCGCGTCGCTGCCGCCATGGGGACCGCTCTTACATTGGGGTTCGCGATTTTTGGTCTGACGGAGCTCATGTTCCGCTCGATGCACAATATCTCGCTATATGTGACGTTGCTGGCATGGCTGCTGGTCTTGAGCGACAAAAAGCGAAATTCGTACACCCAATAAGAAAAGTCGAACGCCTGCGCCCACCGCGACCATAGTCAAAATGCGCAACTAGGACCACAATAGGGCTGTGACTCTCCCAAGGAGACAGCCATGCGCATTGCAGATGCCCAGTGGATTCCTTCAACCCAGCACCAGACTTGGGACGCTCTGACGGATCCGGCCGTTTTACAGCGATGTATCCCCGGATGCATCGCTGTCGACAAGCGCAGCGACACGGAATATGCGGTCACGCTCCGGGCCAAGATTGCCGGCCTGGACACGGACTATGACGGCGAGATCCTGCTCTCGGACGTCAATGCGCCTGACAGTTGCACCCTGGTGTTCGAAGGCAAGGGCCGCGCGGCCTGTCTGGCCATCGGCACCGCCCAGATCAACCTCAGCACCAAGGACCAGGGCACTCGGGTGGCCTACACGGTCGCCGGGATGACGGGGGGCAAGCTGGCCGAATACGGCGAAGGGGTGGTGCTGAAGGCTGGCGAGAAGATCATCGAAAAGTTCTTCGCCGCCTTCATCGACTACATGGCCGTCCAGCCTCGCCTGGCACCGCCGCCCCCTCCCCCCGAGCCGGAGCCGCGCGGGCTGTCCAATTCGCGTTGGTCGTGGATCATGGTGGTGCTGGTCATCGCGGTCTTCTGGGGTTATCACGCCTTCTATAAGTGAAATCCCTGACGCGCGGGTGATATGCTCTGCGGCATGACGCCGCCGCCCGAATCTCCGCCCCCCACCACCCCCGCCCATACACGACGCGACCTGCTGATGGGCATGGCGGGGGTTTCGGCGACAGTAGTGCTGGCCGCGCTGGATTCCACCATCATCAGCACCACGCTGCCGCGCGTGGCCGAGGCGCTGAACGGCATGGCGCTGTACGCCTGGGTGGGAACGGGCTATTTGCTGGCCACCGCGGCGTCCATCCTGATTTTCGGGCGGCTGGGCGACATGTTCGGCCGCAAGCCCCTGATGTTGCTGTCGGTGCTGATCGTGGCGCTGGGTTCCATCGCCTGTGGCCTGTCGCAAACCATGACCCAACTGATCATTTTCCGGTCGCTGCAGGGCATAGGCGGCGGGATGATGATCGCGACCGCGTTCGCCGCGCCGGCTGACCTGTTCCCCGATGCCAAGCAGCGGGTGCGCTGGATGGCGCTGGTGTCAGCGGCGTTCGCCATGGCCAGCGGCATCGGCCCGGTCCTGGGCGGGGCGGCGACGCAGGCGCTGGGCTGGCGCGCGGCCTTCTTCATCGCGCCGATCGCGGCCGCGGGCGCCTTCTTCCTGCTGGCCCGCTATTTCCCCCGCATCCGACCGATCCACGACGGCAGCCGCAAGATCGACTGGCTGGGCGCCATCCTGCTGGTGCTGGCGGTGGGCGCGCCGCTGGCCGCGCTGGAATTGGCGTTTGCCAGCGGCGACCACGCCCACCCCATGCTGGGACTGGCCCTGGCCGTGGTGGGCGTGGCGGCCATTGCCATCCTGATCCCGACGGAACGGCGCGTGAGTTCCCCCATTTTCCCGCTGCGCGTGCTGGGCGGAGCCGAATCACGCCTGCTGAACCTGGCGGCGATGATGGTGGGTGCGGTCATGTTCGTGCTGATCTTCTACAGCCCGTTGCTGTTGCAGCAGGTGCTGAACTACACGCCCAGCGAAGCCGGGCTGCTGCTGACGCCGCTGGTTGCCGCGATTTCGGTGGGCAGCATCATCAACGGCCGCCTGTTTCCCAAGCAGACCGAACCGCAGCGCCTGATGGTGTTCGGCGGCTGTCTGTTGGCGGCGGGTTCGCTGATGGTGCTGTTGATCTCGCCCGGAACCTCGGCCTGGTGGATCCTGGCCGCCTTCTTCGTCAACGGCTGCGCGCTGGGCTTTCTGCTGCCGAATCTGACCCTGTTCATGCAGATGCTGAGCGAACGGCGCGACGTGGGCGTGGCATCGGCCCTGGTGCAGACCACGCGCGCGATAGGCAGCGCGCTGGGGACGGCTGTCGTCGGCATCATCATTTCCCACAGCACGGTACTAAACGGAGTGCGCGCGGGCCTGGTGCTGTGTATTGTCCTGTCGCTGACCTGCGCCTTGCTGGCCTACCGGGTCAAGATGAAGAACCTGGCTACAAACCGCAAATGAGCCCCTCGCGGGACTGAAAATGCGTCAACGCAACTTGCTGGATCTGCTGCTCCTGGCCGCAGTCTGGGGCGGCTCCTTTCTGTTCATGCGCCTGGCGGTCCCGGAATTCGGGCCGATCGCGCTGATCGAGCTGCGCGTGGGCCTGGCCGCGCTAGTCCTGCTGCCCGCCGCGCTGTGGCGCGGCAAGCTGCCAGTCATCGCCCGGCACTGGAAAGCCTTGTTGATGGTGGGCGTGCTGAACGCGGCCGTGCCTTTCCTGTTGTTTGCCTATGCCGCCCAATCGCTGGGCGCCGGCTTCCTGTCGGTGGCCAATGCCGTGACGCCAGTGTGGGGCGCGGTCATCGGCTGGCTGTGGCTCAAGGACAAGCTGCCCTGGACCCGCTGCCTGGGGCTGATGATAGGCGTAGTCGGCATCGTGGTGCTGGTGTGGGACAAGCTGAATTTCAGCGACGGCGGCACGGGGCCGGCGGTCCTGGCGGCAGTGTCCGCGCCGGTGTTCTACGGCATCGCCGCCAACTGGACCAAGCGCTTCCTGACCGGCGTAGATGCCCTGGCCAACGCCACCGGCAGCATGATAGGCGCGACGCTGGTGCTGCTGCCCCTGGCGCTTACCCACTGGCCCGAATCGCCCGCGTCCATGCAGGCCTGGATCGCCACCATCCTGCTGGCGGTGGTGTGCACGGGCGCGGCGTACATCATTTTCTTCCGCCTGATCGCCAATGTCGGCCCCACCGGCGCCGTGAGCGTCACGTTCCTGGTGCCGATCTTCGGCGTGCTGTGGGGGTCGTGGCTCCTGGACGAGAGCATCACGCCGTCGATCGCCGCAGGCGCGGCCATCATCCTGGTCGGCACCGCGCTGGCGCTGGGACTGCTGAAGCGGCGCGCCTGAGCGCCCGCGCTCAGTACTTGTCCGAGGTTCCCGTCAGCGCCACCCCGATACGCAGCAACGTATAGGACACCGCGTCGACCCAGCGCCGCAACCATCCGCGGCGCTGGTACTCGAGCGGCCGGATGAAGCGCCCGCCTTCCCGGATGGCCGTCTCCAACCGTTCCTGCAGGTCCCAGGAGAAGGGCTGGTCGTCCACCACCACGTTGGCTTCGCGCGCCAGCAACAGGCTGAAGGGATCCAGGTTGGACGAGCCCACCGTCGCCACGTTGTCGATGACCGCTACCTTGGCGTGCAGGTAGCTCGGCATGTATTCGTAGATCTCGATGCCATCGCGCAGCAACTGGTCGTACAGCGAGCGCGTGGCATGGTATTGCATGCGGTACTCGACCTTGCCCTGCAGCAAGAGGCGCACGCGCACCCCGCGCGCGGCGGCCTTGGCCAGTGCGCGCCGGAACTGGCGGCCGGGAAAGAAATAGGCGTTGGCGATCAGGATGTCGCGGCGCGCATGCGCGATGCCGTACAGGTAGGCGCGCTCGAAGGTCTGGCGAAAGCGCAGGTTGTCGCGCAGCACCAGCGCCGCGCGCAGGTTGCCACAGGGTGCGACGGAGGCGTGGCGCGGCTTGAGCAGCCGCATGCGGTTCCAGTCGCGCGGATGGCGGCGCAGGCGCGCCCAGTTCAGCCGCACCCATAGCAGTTCCTGGGCATAGGCGGCTTCGGTTACCAGCGGCCCCTGCACCTGCACCGCAAAATCGAAGCGGGGGCCGGTGAGTCCGTCTGTCGGATCCCGGTCGTCGTAGTCATCCAGGATGTTGATGCCGCCGATGAAGGCGACACGTCCATCCACCACAGTGACCTTGCGATGCAGGCGCCGCAGGCGGCTGCGCGACGGGATATAGCGCGCGAACCAGCGCGGCTCGGGGCGGAAGATGCGGCATTGCGCGCCGGCATTGGTCAGCCGCGTGCGCACGGGGTCGACGAACTCGGCGCTGCCGAAGCCGTCGAGCACGACGCGCACCTTGACCCCGCGCCGGACAGCCGCCTCCAGGCAGTCCAGCACCTGGGAGCCGGTGCGGTCCGGCGTGAAGATGTAGGTTTCCAGGTGCACGCTGACCTGGGCGGCGTCGATGGCCGCGCACAGCGCGGGAAAGAAGTCGGAACCGTTCTGGAGCAACTGGATGTCGTTGCCCAGCGTCCAGTCCAGCTTGGACTGCTCTGCCCTCACGGCAGTTCCAGCTCGGCCAGCAAGGGAGAATGATCGGAAAGCCTGGCCCATTCGCGGCCGCGCAGCACGCGGGCACTGCGCACGGCAAAGCCGCGCTGGTAGATGCGATCCAGGCGGAACCAGGGAAACACCGCGGGGAAGGTGCGCGGCGGCGGCAGCAGCAGGCGTGAATTGCCATCCATGCCGAGCTGATTGGTGCGTTCCATGACGGATACGCCGCTATTGGGCAGCCCGCGTAGCGCATTGCTCAGGCGCTTCACGGAGTCGCGCAGGCGCGGCAATTCGCCGCCATGGCTGCGCGGGGCATGCGAGAACACTTCGTACAGGCCCAGCTGCTGCACGAACAGGGGCGCCAGGCGATCGCCCCAGTCATTGAAATCGCCCGCGATCAGGATGGGTTCGCCATCCGGCACCATGCGGCGGATGCGCTCGGTCAGCGCCAGGATCTGGCGGCTGCGGCTGCCTGCGAACAGGCCCAGATGCACCACGAAACAATGCACCGCGCGCCCGTCGAGCTCGATGCGCGCATGCAACAGCCCGCGCTGCTCCAGCCGATGGTCGGAGATGTCCTGGTTTTCGTGCTCGAGGATGGGGAAACGCGACAACAGCGCATTGCCATGGTCCGTCTCGCTGCGGATGGCATTGCGGCCGTAGGCCACATCCAGCCGCAAGGCGGCGGCAAGCGATTCGTGCTGGGCGTCGAGCAGGGATTTCTGCTCATTGCGGCCCTGGACTTCCTGCAGGAAGACCAGATCCGGACGCAGGCCATAAAGGCCCAGACGCAATTCGTTCAGGGAGTCGCGACGGCCCAATGCCGAGCGGCCCTTGTGTATGTTGTAGCTGACGACGCGGATGAGCGACATGGAGAATGGCGCCTTTCAAAACTGGGAAACCGCCGGCCGCAAAAAAAGCCCGGCCAGCACCGCCAGATCAGGCGGCGTTTGCCAGATTACTCCAATTCAGAAGACCGTTCCCACCGTCGCGGCGAGCACCCGGTCCATGCAAGCAACGGCTCCTGCTCATTCGAGGCAGGAGCGCTGCTAGCAAACAGCGCCCCACAATCGGGGCCGCACGGATCCGGGCTCCGCCGGTCCGTAGCGGCGCCCCCCTGGGGGGGAAGCGCCTACGGCACTTCGGGGGGGGGTCACTTCCCTTCTACGTTGCGCAGACGGATGTGCAGTTCGCGCAGCTGCTTCTCGTCGACCTCGGACGGCGCTTGCGTCAGCAGACACTGGGCGCGCTGGGTCTTCGGGAAAGCGATCACGTCGCGGATCGATTCGGCGCCGGTCATCATCGTGACGATGCGGTCCAGGCCGAAGGCGATGCCGCCGTGCGGAGGCGCGCCGTATTGCAGCGCGTCCAGCAGGAAGCCGAACTTCTCGCGGGCTTCCTCGGCGCCGATCTTGAGTGCGCGGAACACCTTGCTCTGCACTTCCTCGCGGTGGATACGGACCGAGCCGCCGCCGATTTCCCAACCGTTCAGCACCATGTCGTAGGCCTTGGCGAAAGCCTTGCTGGGATCGGATTCCAGGAAGTCCTCGTGGCCATCCTTCGGGCTGGTGAAGGGGTGATGGGCGGCGGTGTAGCGGCCGTCTTCCTCGTCGTATTCGAACATCGGGAAGTCGACGACCCACAGCGGCTTCCAGCCGGCGGTGGACAGGCCGGTCTTCTTGCCGAATTCGCTGTGGCCAATCTTCACGCGCAGCGCGCCGATGGCGTCGTTGACGACCTTTTCACGGTCAGCGCCGAAGAAAATGATGTCGCCATCCTGCGCGCCGGTGCGCTTGACCAGTTCGGCCAGGGCAGCGTCATGCAGGTTCTTGACGATGGGCGATTGCAGGCCGTCGCGGCCCTTGGCCACTTCGTTGACCTTGATGTAGGCCAGGCCCTTGGCGCCGTAGATGCCGACGAACTGGGTGTAGCCGTCGATCTCGCTGCGCGACATCTCGGCGCCGCCGGGCACGCGCAAGGCGACCACGCGGCTGCCGGGCGCCGTGGCGGCGGCGGCGAACACCTTGAAGTCCACGTCGCGCATGACGTCGGTCATGTCGGTGAATTCGAGGTTCACGCGCAGGTCCGGCTTGTCCGAGCCGTAGCGGCGCATGGCTTCGGTCCAGGTCATGATCGGGAATGGCGTCGGCAGATCGACGTCCTGCACCACCTTGAACACGTGGCGGATCATGTTTTCGAAGATTTCACGGATCTCGAACTCGTTCAGGAACGAGGTTTCGCAGTCGATCTGGGTGAATTCGGGCTGGCGGTCGGCGCGCAGGTCTTCGTCGCGGAAGCACTTGGTGATCTGGTAGTAGCGGTCGAAACCGGACACCATCAGCATCTGCTTGAACAGCTGCGGCGATTGCGGCAGCGCGAAGAAGTGGCCGGCGTTGACGCGCGAAGGCACCAGGTAGTCGCGCGCGCCTTCGGGCGTGCTCTTGGTCAGCATCGGGGTTTCGATGTCGATGAAGCCCAGCTGGTCCAGGAACTTGCGCACTTCGATGGAGACGCGGTAGCGCAGCATCAGGTTGCGCTGCATCTGCGGACGGCGCAGGTCCAGCACGCGGTGCGTGAGGCGCGTCGTTTCCGAGAGGTTGTCGTCGTCCAGCTGGAACGGCGGCGTGACCGACGCGTTCAGGATCTCGACTTCCTTGCAGAGCACTTCGATTTCACCCGAAGCCAGCTCGGCGTTGGCGGTACCCGCCGGACGCTCGCGCACCAGGCCGGTGACGCGGATGCAGAATTCGTTGCGCAGGCGCTCCGCGGTGGCGAAGGCGGCGTTGTCCGGATCGAACACGATCTGCGCCAGGCCCGCGCGGTCGCGCAGGTCGATGAAGATGACCCCGCCGTGGTCGCGGCGGCGGTTCACCCAGCCGTACAGGGTGACGGTCTGGCCGAGATGGTCACGGCAAACCTGGCCGGTGTAGCAGGTACGCATGCGGGGGACTCCGTTTATGTGCTTGGTTATAGCGTAAGGGTTACGAATCGGCGCGAGGCGTGTCTTGCACGCCGGGAGCCGGGACGGGCGCGGCCGGCCGGTCCGCGGGCGTCGCCGCCTGGACCGGGGCGACCACGCCCATGGAAACGATGTACTTCAGGGCCGCGTCCACGCTCATCTGAAGATCCATGGCGTCAGCGCGCGGAACCATCAGGAAGAAGCCGGACGTGGGATTCGGCGTGGTCGGCACGTACACGCTGATGTGATCGCCGGGAAGCCGGTCGGCCACTTCGCCGCTGGGCGTGCCGGTAACGAAAGCAATGGTCCAGCTGCCGGCGCGCGGATACTGCACCAGCACCGCGCGGCGGAACGCCTGACCGTTGGGGGCAAGCACGGTATCGCTGACCTGCTTGACCGAGTTGTAGATCGAACGCACCAGCGGTATGCGGCCCAGCAGGTTTTCCCACTGGTCCACCATGGTACGGCCGATCAGGTTGGCCGCGAATATGCCCGTCAGCAGCACCACCACCACGACCAGGACGAAGCGGAAGCCGGGAATGTCGACGCCGAACAGCGATTCGGACGACAGGAAGCCAGGCACGAACCCTTCCAGGGTCGCGACCAGCAAGCCCAGCACCCACACCGTGATGACCAGGGGAACCCAGATCAGCAGGCCGGTGATGAAGTACTTCTTGATGACGCGCATACGCATCGCGTGTGCTCTAGGAGGCGGTGCTACCGGCAGCGGGCGCCGCAGGAGCGGCCGGGGCTGCGGGCGCGGCGGCAGGTGCGGCTGCGGGCGCGGCGCTTTCGGCCGGGGCCGTCGTGCTGGCCGAGGCCGAACCGCCGCTGCCGTTGCCGCGGAAGTCCGTGACATACCAGCCGGAGCCCTTGAGCTGGAACCCAGCCGCGGTCACCTGCTTGGAGAACGTGCTTTCGCCGCATTCGGGGCAAACCGAAAGCGGCGCATCGGAAATCTTCTGCAAGACGTCTTTGGCATGGCCGCAGGCGCTGCACTTGTAAGCGTAAATGGGCATCTAGGGCTCCCAGGCGCGGGCCCGGCGTATCAAGAGCCGCTGTCGCCGGACGCAATGTCCGGGGCCGGATCGGGTCGCAAGACCTGGTCCGAACGGAAGCGGCGGGTGGGCGAGGCCGGAAAAAGTACGGGAAAGTCTTGAATTTTAGCGGTTTTTCGTGAACGGCCGGTGTCCGGCCCCGGCGGCCCGCCTTGGACGGCGCCTCAGGGGCCTCCCGGGGCCCGTCTCCCTATACGGGAAGCAGGAACATGACCGCCGCCACCAGGGTTGGCGCCAGGGCCGACAGAAACAGCCGCCCCGATGAAATGCTGCCGTCCGGGAAGTGGTTCTTCAGGATGGCGAAACCGGCCGGGTTGGGCGCATTGGCGATCACGGTCAGCCCGCCGCCCGTGACGGCGCCGGCCACCAGCATGTAGCGCCAGGCCTCGCTGGTGCCTTCGACCAGCGAACCCAGGTAGGTCAGCGCGGCGTTGTCGGTGATGGCGGTGAGCGCGGTCGCGCCCCAGAACAGCACGAAAGGTTCAAGCCCGCCCAGCAGGTCCTGCAGCCACCACTTCTGCAGGCCGCCCAGCACCACCAGCCCGGCCAGGAAGAAGCCGACCATCAGGCCTTCCTTGATCATCAGGCGGCTCTGGTGGCGCTTGTAGGCTTCGGCAAAGCCAATGAACATCATCAACAGACCCAGGAAGATGGCCGGATGATGCGCGCTGAGCACCACGGCGACCAGGAAGACCAGGTGCACCAGCATGACCAGCAGCGGCACCGGCCCGCGCGCATCGCCGCCTTCGGGCGCGTCCACGCCGCCGCCCGTGCCCACCGAGCGCTCCAGCAGCGCCTTGCGGCAGATGAAGGTCAACAGCGCCGCATTCAGGCAGACGGCGATCGCGGCGCGCCAGCCGAAATGCTGCGCCATGAAGCTCGAGTCCCAGCCGAAGGTGGAAGCCACCATCAGCACGGGCGGCGCGGCATACGAAGTCAGCACGCCGCCGATGGAGACGTTGACGAACAGCACGCCCAGCGTAAGGTACTTGAAGCCCGCGCGCCCGCTGCTGCGGAAATAGGCGTCGCGCAACAGGATGGCGGCCAGCGTCATCGCGGCGGGTTCGGTGATGAAGGAGCCGCCCAGCGGCACCAGCGACATCACGACAAAAAACGTGGCGAGTTCGCGCGGCAGCGGCAGCACGCGCGCCACCAGCCGCACCAGCATGCCCACCAGCTCCAGAATCGGCCGGCTGGCCGCCACCACCATGATCACGAAGACGAACAGCGGCTCGGTGAAGTTGCGCGTGTCCATGTACTCGATGGCATGCGAGGGACCCGCCAGCGCCGCCATCGCCACGATCAGCACGAAGGCCCAGACGCCGAACACAGCCTCGACTTCGGAGAACAGATGCCAGATGCCCGCATGCGGTCCGCCACGATGCGCGAGCCGCGCGAAGAACGGAACCGAGAAGGTATGAAGAACCGCCACGGCGAACAGGAGGGTGGCGATGACTTCAAGTGTCTGGGGCATGTAAACGACTTCCGGAAGAGGGATACGACAGCGCGGACACCGCCCGGCGGGCCTGCGGGACAAGGGTCGCAATATAGCGCAAGGCCCTTGCCGTGTAACGCAGGGTCAACACCAAGATGCGCGGGTCCGCGCCGCTAGTTCCCCAAGTCTCGCGGGCGGGTCACTGCGCCCTGCGCGCATGCCGGAACGGCAACAGCCGCAGGTCTAGCGCCGCGGGGCCGGGCGCGTCGACGTCGATGATCGCGGCGCACAGCGGCAGGAAAGCCGCGCGGAAGTGGTTCTTGGCCTTCACGCACAGCAAGCGCACCTGACCGAGGTCGATGCCATGCAAGGTGAAGAAGCCCGGATCGTTGGCTGGCGCCACCAGCTCGGTGATGATGACCTGCACGTTGGGCCTGTCGCGCAGCGACAGCAGCGCGGTGCGTCCGCAGCTCGTGCGCACGCCCGTTTCCATCGGGCCGGCATTGCGGAATTCGCCATCGGTATAGCGTTCGACCCGGAACGCCGCACGCACCGGCGCGCCGAAATCGCGGCTCACGCGGCCGCCCAGGTCCAGTTCGCAAGCGCCGCCCAAACCCGCTTCGTACGCGCGCCGCACCGCCTGCGGATCCGCGAAGCTGGCGAACACGCAAGGCAGGTCGATCGACGCATCCAGCAAGGCGCGGAACAGCGCGGGCGTGTCGCATGCGCCGCCCGACAAGGGGTTGTCCCCCGGGTCTGTGACTGCCACCAAGCCGCCCGCGCGCGCCGCTTCCATGGCCAACGCCAGCCCCTCTTGCGGTGTCGGCAAGCTGACCGCAAACGCGGGCGCCAGACGCCGCATCGCCGCCGTCATGGTCTCGGTCACGGCCTGCGACCGCGCGCCTGCGGCATCGCGCGCCATGTCGGCCACCACCAGCACCGATGCGCCGGTATCGACGGTATCGGCATACGGAAAGCCGCCGAACACCGAGACTTCCACCACGCCCTCGCCCAACTGTGCTGCGGCCAGATCCTGCAATTCGCGCATGGGTCCGGCATCGGTGCGCATATTGAAGCTGGACAACAGCAAATCCGGCTTGGCCACCAGCACGCGCGGCGACAGCATGCCGGCCTGCGTGCGCAACAGCATGCCGAGCACCCGCCCAGCCGCTTCGCGCATGTCTATGTGGGGGTAGGTCTTGTAGCCGCTGGCGCAATCCAGCAGGCCGCCCAGCTCAGGGGCCAGGTTGGCGTGCAAGTCGAAGCTCGCGCCCAGAGGCACTTCGGGCAGCAAGGCCCGCACGGCCCGCACGAAATCCAGATCGGGCGTCTGGCGCAGGTCGGTGATGGCGGCGCCATGCAGCGACAGGTAGACGGCATCCCAGCCATCCTCGTCCGCGGCCAGTCCGGCCAGCACCTCTTCGGTAAAGGCGCGGTGCACGGCGTCGTCTATCGGCCCGCCAGGCAGGGCGGACGCGCAGCGCAAGGCCACCACCTCCCAGTCCGGATGCGCGCGGACGAACTCGACCACTTCGCCCAGTTCGGTGGCCGTGCCAGCGGCGGCGGCAAGGGCGTCGCCGCCCTTGCGCCACTCGCGCCGCTCGAAATCCGCCATGGTGCAAGGCGCCGGGCAGAAGGCGTTGCCTTCGTACCAGAAGCGTGCCACCGCCAGCCGTTTCTTCGTGCCCTTGCCCATGCGTTTCCCCGTTTATTCCGGACGGATATCGGTGCCTTCGATCAGGACGCGGTACTTCTCGCGCTCCGTCTGCAGATGCTGCCCCAGCGCTTGCGGCGTGCCGCCCACTGGCTGCGCGGCCAGCGCCTCGAGCCGTTCGCGCGTGGCGGGCGATTGCAGCACCCGCTGGGCGGCGGCGTTGAGCTTGTCGACGACCGGCTGCGGCGTGCCGGCGGGCGCCATCAGCACGAACCACGAAGTCAGCTCGAAGCCCGGCACGGACTGCGCGATGGCGGCCACGCCCGGCGCTGCGGCAACCGGCTGGGCCGAGGTCACGCCCAGGGCCACCAGCTTGCCTGCCTTGATCAGCGGCAAGGCGGTGGGCAGGTTGTCGGCCGACAGATCGATCTGCCCACCCAGCAGGTCATTGTTGGCCTGGCTCGCGCCCTTGTACGGCACGTGGCGGATGTCCACCTTGCCCATGCGCTTGATCATCTCCAGCGCCAGATGGCCAGAACTACCCACGCCGGGCGAACCCCAGTTCAAGCGGCCGGGCTCGGCGCGCGCGGTGCGCAGCAGATCGTCCATGTTCTTCAGGCCGGAGCCGGGATGCGTCAGCACCACGTTGGGCACCTGCGCCACGTAGGCGACCGGCGCGAAATCCTTGACCGGGTCATAGCCGATCTTCTTGTAGACGTAGGCGTTGATGATCTGCGTGCCAGGCGTGCCCAGCAGCAAGGTGTAGCCGTCCGGCTGTGCGTGCGCCACCTCGGATGCGCCCAGGCTGCCGCCCGCGCCGGCCTTGTTGACCACCACCACGGACTGGCCGAGTTCGGCGCCCAGGCCCTCGGCCATCAGGCGGCCCAGCAAGTCGGTCGTGCCGCCGGCGGCGAACGGCACCACCAGACGCACCGGCTGCTCCGGCCACGCGGCGCTGGCCTGCCCGGCCGCGCCCAACGCGGCAGCCGCCGCAATCCCGAAAGTCCAACGACGCAACAGATGGGAAAACTTCATGACGCCCCCTTGAGCGAATGATGACGATGCAACGGCCTACGCGACAATAAAACCGTTTGGTTTATTTTCACAACAAATATACCATGTGTTTTATTTTGCCAACCACACCACGCACGACGCCATGAGCCGCATCATCCATCGCAACTCCAGCCCCCTGCCCGTCGCCATCAAGGGCGAAGGCAGCTTCATCGTCGACCAGGAAGGCCGGCGCTACTTCGACGCCTCCGGCGGCGCGGCGGTCTCGTGCCTGGGACACGCGCACCCCGAAGTGCGCGCCGCGGCTGCCGCGCAGCTGGATGCGCTGGAGTACGCGCACACCAGCTTCTTCACCACCCCGGCCGCCGAAGAACTGGCCGAACTGCTGGCGGCCAACAGCCCGGCGGGCCTGGGCAATGCCTACTTCGTTTCGGGCGGTTCGGAAGCCGTCGAAACCGCCTTGAAGATGGCGCGCCAGTACCACGTCGAGCGCGGCGAGCCCGGGCGCTATCGCTACATCGCCCGGCGTCAGAGCTATCACGGCAACACGCTGGCGGCCTTGTCGGTAGGCGGCAACGCTGGACGCCGCGCGCTGTATCAGCCCGTGCTGATCGAAAGCCACCACGTCTCGCCCTGCTTTGCCCTGCACTACCGCGAAGCCGGAGAAAGCGACGAGCAATACACCGACCGCCTGGCGGCGGAACTGGACGCAGAGATCTTGCGATTGGGTCCGGATACCGTGTCCGCATTCATCGCGGAAACCGTGGTCGGCGCCACTGCGGGGACGGTCGCGCCGGTACCGGGCTACTTCCGCAAGATCCGCCGGGTATGCGACCGCCACGGCGTGCTGCTGATCCTGGACGAGGTCATGTGCGGGCTGGGCCGCACCGGCAGCTATCACGCCTTCGAACAGGAAGGCGTAACGCCTGACCTGCTGACGCTGGCCAAGGGTTTGGGCGGCGGTTATGTGCCCATCGGCGCCGTGCTGGCGCACGACCGCGTCATCGGCGCCATCAACGCGGGCTCGGGCGCGTTCCAGCACGGCTACACCTATGTCGGCCATCCGGTGGCCTGCGCCGCGGCGCTGGCGGTGCAGCGCATCGTGCTGCGCGACAAGCTGGTGGCGCGCGTGGCGGATATGGGCGCGCAGTTCGGCGCCATGCTGGCGGCGCGCCTGGAAAGGCATCCGCACGTCGCCGACATCCGCGGCCGCGGCATGTTCTGGAGCGTGGAGCTGGCCGAGGATCCCGGCAGCCTGCGCGCATTCGCGCCGCAGCGCCGCCTGCATGCGCGCATCAAGACTCAGGCGCGCGAACTGGGCCTGCTGTGCTATCCGGGCGGAGGAACCATAGACGGCAAGCTTGGCGACCACGTGCTGCTGGCGCCGCCTTACCTCAGCACGGCCGATGAGCTGGCCTTTGCGGCGGACGCGCTGGCCCGCGCCATCGACCTGGCGCTGGCGGACGATACGCCATAATACGCGGCACCTTACCCGGAGCGCAGATGGATAAAGCCGCCATCGACAAACTGATCGAAACCCAGTTCTCCTCCCTGCCGCCCAAGCTGCGGCAGGCGGCCCGCTATGCAATCGATCATCCCAAGGACATCGCCCTGGAGTCGATGCGCGCCGCGGCCGGCCACGCCGGCGTGCAGGCCGGCGTCATGCTGCGCCTGGCGCGGCAACTGGGGTTCGATACCTACGAAGCGTTCCGCCAGCCCTACCGCGACTGGCTGGCCGCCGGCGGATCCAGCTTCTCGGGCCGCGCCACCGCGTTGCGCAAGCGTCCGCAGCACGACGCCGACGCCGGGCTGGTCGCCGACATCCTCGACGCCGAAGTGCGCAACCTGGGCAGCAGCCTAGGTCCCTCCGCACTGCCGGCGCTGAAGGCCGCCCACGGCCTGCTGGCGGGCGCGCGCCGCGTCTATGTCATCGGCCTGCGCAGCCTGTATCCGGCGGCCTATCACTTCAGCTATGCCTGCGGCATGTTCCTGGACAAGGTCACCCTGCTCAGCGGCGTCGGCGGCACCTTGGCCGACGAGTTGCGCCGCATCGGACCGGACGACGCGCTGGTCGCCTTCAGCCAGGCGCCTTATGCGCAGGCGGCAGTCACGGCCGTGGAGTTCGCGCGTGAGCGCGGCGCCGGCGTGGTGGCGGTCACGGACAGCGCGGTGTCGCCCATCGCCCCGGGCGCCAAGGCGCTGCTGCTGGTGGCCAACGACACGCCCTCGCTGTTTCCCTCGGTGGTGCCTGCGCTGTCCATCGCCCAGACGCTGGCCGCGATGCTGGTCGCGCACAGCGGCGAGGAAAGCCTGCGCGAAATCGCCAACAGCGAAGCCCAGCTGCAGCGCTTCGGCGTGTACGCCGAAAAGCGCTGAGGACTCAGGCGATCGGCGCGGGCGGCTCGCCGCCTTGCTGCGCCTCTTTCATTTCCATCAGCAGGCTGTGCAGCATCTCGGTGGACAGCCCGTGCAGCACCAGCCGGTAGCCCGCGCGCAGGGTCGACATCGGCACCAGCGGATGGTTGTTGTTGACCAGGATCAGGTGCTGCGGCGCGCCCAGCAGCTTGGCCGCGTAAATGCCGATGGTCTCGTCCAGCTGCAGCGAATTGGCCGCGCGCCAGAAGTCGTTGTCGGTCAGCATCAGCTGATACAGCGGCGTGAAGAGCTCGATGGCGCTTTGCAGGTCCAGGAAATTCAGCTTGCCTTGCGGCATGTCTTCTAGCAACAGGTCCGGGTCGCGGATCATCGAGAAATCGACCTGTTGCGGCGCGTGCATCTCCACCCCCGCATCGCGCAGCGCCTGGTTCAGGCGGATGACGAAGTTGAACAGGTTCAGGTCGTGCTTGACGAACAGTTCGTCCTTCAGATCATCGATGTTGCGCGGTTCCAGCGGCGTGGTGGTGACGCGCACCGGCGAGTTGGCGGCAATGAACGACAGGATCTGCGCGCCCAGATGGAAGTGGCGCAGGATCAGCCAGTTGGCCTCGGGCGACACGAAGCGCTTCAGGCCCCAGGCCAGGATGCGGTGCAACAGCTTCGAATGCGACCAGCGGCGCGGCAGGAAGGTCTTGATGACCTGGATCAGGATGATGAAGGCGCGCGCCAACGGCCGCAGGAACGGCAGCAGGTACTGGCGCGAGGCGCAGCTGGAATCGGTCAGCCAGGCCTTCTTCACCTTGTCCGGCAAGGGCGTGCTGCGGTCCAGGTAGAGCGCAAGCCAGGGGCTGGGGTCGGCGGGATCGTGCGGTTTGGCAAGGAATTCGGGTTCTTTGCTCATTACGCTTCGCCTTCCATCACATGGTGGAACTGCATCAGGTACAGCGCGGCCGTGCGGCGCGCCGTGTCGACGATGCGCTGTTCGGCGCGGCCGTCCTCGTCGCAGTCCAGCGCCAGCTCCACCGCCGACAGCCAGCGCGCCAGGTGATGCTCGTCGTTGTGGCCGTGGTACTCCAGGAAGCGGAAGGCGTCCGGCGGCAGCTTCAGGCTGGCCTTCAGCAGCGGCAGCAGCGCCGGCACGATGCGCTGGCCCGTGCCTTCGATGATGTAGATGGCGCCCAGCAGGCCAATGGGGTCGCGCGTGGCGGCCAAACCGTGGAGATAGGCGTTGAGCGCCTCGCCGCCGGGGTTGCGGCGCAGGGCGTCGATGTCCGCGACCGCGCCGCCCGCGGTGCGATAGTCCTGGAACAGGATCTGGAAGTCGTTCTGCTCTTCGCCCGCATGCGTGTCGATCAAGGCCGCGAGCGGCGCGTACTGCTCCGTCAGCGAGGCCGCGCCTTCGCGCATCCACTTGCTGCCTTCGCGCACCTGCGGAATCCAGTTCTCCATCCAGTTCAGGTAGTCGGCCGTCTGGAATTGGCGGTTGCGCAGGCGCCGCACCACCGGCGTGCGCCACACGCGCGAGCGGTAGTCGTGCCAGATCGCGGCCAGTTCGGTCAGCAGCTGGCCCAGGCCTTGGGGCGCCATGTCCGGGTCATGCGGCGGCGCGATGGCTGCAGCGTCATCGCTGTTCGCGTCCTCGCGCGGCGCAGCCGCCGCCGGCGCGCCCGCGGCGATCTGCGGGGCATGGACCGCCTCGGCCTCCAGCAGCATGTAGGCGGCCATGAAACGGCCCGATTCCGGGATGTAGCAGAAGATCTGTTCGCCCGGCTTCACTTCGCGCGTTTCCAGGAACTCCGCCAGCATGATCAGGATGGACGCCGCGCCGGTGTTGCCGCGCCACGCCAGATTGCTGAACCAGCGTTCGCGCGGGATCACCAGGCCGGCCTTCTCCATCAGGTCTTCCACCACAGGAATGAATTTCTCCGACGAGTAGTGGCACAGGAAGTGATCGACCTGGTCCGGATCCACCCAGCCGTCGCGCACCAGCTTGGCGTATTCATGGATGCCGATGTCGAACAGGTGCGGCAGCAGGCGGATGTCCTGGCGCAGCGACAACGCGCCGTCGGCCTCGGCCTCGTTCCAGGACGGATAGTCCAGATGGCCGCGGGCGCGGTCGGCCGACAGGCCCAGCTGCATGCACACCGGATAGTCGCCCGAGAACGAGCGCTGGTGCACCCACTTCAGGCGCAGGCGCACGCCTTGCGACGCGCCCGGCAGGGGCCGGCCGCTATTGCCCAACAGCACCGCCCCCGCGCCGTCCGAAAGCATCCAGCGCAGGAAATGCGCGTCGAAGTCCGCGTCATAGCCGCGCGCCGCAAAACGCGAACGCTTGAACAGCCGCGACGGCAGTTCGCTGGCCACGGCCAGGGCGCTGGCATGTCCGCCCAGTTCCACGCCCTGCGCGGCCGTCTGGATGGCCGATACGCCCGCCGCGCAGATGCCGTGCACCGACAGGGTTTCCATCGGATGCGCGGCCAGCTCGCCCTGGATCATGTTGGAGAAGCCCGGCATCAACGCGTCCCCGCCCGAGGAGCCGCTGGCCAGCAGCGACACGGCGGACAGGTCGCTGTCGTGACGCCGCAGGCAATCGCGAATGGCGTTGGCCGCCAGTTGCGCGTTGCTGAACACCGTGGCGCCTTCGGGGTCGATCGCGTAGTAGCGCTGCTTGATGCCGTTCTCGGCCAGGATGCGGCTCTTGATGCGGCTGGACATGCGATTCAGCGGCGCGATGTAGCTGTCCATGGCATCGTTGGACACGGGTTCGCCCGGCATGAAATAACCGGCGCTTTCCAGATAGACACGATGAAACGCGATGGGCATGAGAGGCCTCTGGTGGATATAGGGGGTGCGGCGCTAGCGGATGTGCTCGGGCGCCATGCATGAACGGCTGCGAAAGCGCGGCAGGAAAGCGCCCAGCACGAACACGCGGAACATGTAGGGCGTGAGGCCGGGCTCGTTCAAGGCCGGATTCACGCGGCTGCGGTATTGCTCGCGGTGCAGGCGCACCAGTTCGGACCAGTGCGCCCTCGGATGCTCGTGGTGCGCGGTGTGCAGGCCGATGTTGAAGAGCAGCGGATTGACCAGCCCTTCGAAATTGCGCGCATAGTTCAGGCCTGCGACGGACCGGGGTCCGCCATCGGCATGGGCATGCTGCAGATAGTTGGTGGCCAGCAGCCAGTGCAGGCCGTGCAGCTGCGGCACGATGACAAACACCAGCGCCTTCATGGGGTTCACCGCCAACAGCCCGCCCCACAGGCCCAGCCACACGCCGTACTGCGCCATGCAATAGCGCCACGCGCCCGGCCAGTGGCGGCGCAGGCGGCCCAGCCACGCGAAGAACAGCGGGTACAGCACCCAGCCGGCCTGCAAGGGATGGATCAGGTAGCCCCACAGGTGATTGGTGTCGCCGCCGAACCGATAGGTGCGCGCCACGTCGCGCGCGCCGTGCTTGTAGCGATGGTGATTGGCCACGTGCGCCGGATAGAACACAAAGGTCGGATGCCCTTGGAGCAGCGTGATCCAGAAGTCGGTGGCGCGGTTGGTCCAGCGCCCCCGCCACATGCGGATATGCGTGTGATTGTGGTGAATGACGCCCACGCCCAGGGTCAGGAACAGCATCAGGCCGTACAGCGGCCACCAGAACCCGTGCACCCACTGCCAGGCCGCCAGGGCGGGCAGCGCGGCCAGATAGGCCAGGCTTTGCCAGTCGCGCCAGTTGCGCAGCGACGGCAGCCTGCGTTGCCGCTTAAGCGCGCCCGCCAAGCGATTCTCGCTGCCGGAAAGCATTCAGCTGGGACTGCGCCGCCTCGGCCTTGAGGCGGGTGCGGAACAGGCGGTCCATGAACGTGAACTGGAAACCGTAATTGCCGTTGTAGCAGGCGTGGTGCAGGTGGTGCCGGCGGCTGGCGGCGAACCAATGCGCGTAGGACACATTGGGGAAGAAGTCGTAGTTGGCGTGGCCGATGCAGTTGAAGAACAGGCTGAACAGCGGCACCGAGGCCAGCGCCCAGAAGCTGAAATCATGCAGCACCATGGGCAGCATGATCACGTTGCCCAGCATCAGCGCCTCGATGGGATGGAAGCTGTAGGTCGAGAATGGCGTGGTCACCACCGAGCGGTGATGCGGCAGGTGGAAGCGGCGCAAAAGCTTGGTGTGCAGCAGGCGGTGGTTGATCCAGAAATGCACGTCGTTCCAGGCCACCAGCACCAGGATTTCAAGCGTGATCTTTTGCCAGCTGGCGTCAGGGTCCAGGTGCGCCCAGCCCAGCTGCAGCAGGCCCCACGGAAAAATCATGCCCGTGCCGAACAGCAGGATGGACAAGCCGGATTGCGCGAACTCGCGCCGCAGCTGGCCCGGCGCCAGCGGACGCGGATCCAGCGGACGTCCGATGCCCAGCGCGGGCAGGATATGGTGCGTCAGCAGCCAGGTGGCCGCGCCGAAGACCAGATAGATGCCGCCGAAGAAAAGCAGGCCCGCCAGCATGACTTGCCAGGCGGACAAGGCTACAAAAGCTTGGGCCATGAACGTTCTGTTTCACCCGAAGAATGGGCGCATGATAAGCAATCCGTCAGCTTCCCGGTAGGACATTTATTACAAAATGAATCCGAAGACCACAAAGCTGGCGGACTGCTCACCAAGTTCGGGCTACTGGCAGGGATATTGCCGGTTCAGCCCCGCCACGGCGGCGTCCATGCGCGCGGCCAGACCCGTGCTTGCGGCCGGCATCGGCAGCCGCAGTTCGTCGCTCAGCAGGCCCTGGCGGCCCAGTTGCGCCTTCAAGGGGCCGGGGTTCGGCTCGGCGAAGGTCAGCTGGATGATGGGGACCAGCGCGTGGAACAGCTTCCTGGCCAGGTCCAGTTGCTGCGCCTTCACCGCCTGGTGCATGGCCACGAACAGGTCGGGGCGGATGTGCGCGGCGGCCGCGATCATGCCCGCGCCCCCCAGGCTCATCACGGACAGCGCCTGCAGGTCCTCGCCCGCCAGCACGTTCATGTTGCCGTCGGCGATCAACGCGATGGTCTTTTCCAGCGAACCGCCGCAATCCTTGATCGCCGCGATGTTGGGATGCGCGGCCAGCGCCAGCAGGGTCGCTGTATCCAGCGTAGTGCCGGTGCGGTAGGGAATGTCGTAGAGCACCAGGGGGAAACGCGAGGCATCGGCCAGGCAGCGGAAATACAGGGCGGCGCCTTCCTGGCCGGGGCGCACGTAGTACGGCGCGGGCGCCAGGATGCCGGCCAGCGGACGCGTGCCGAAGGCGGCCAGGCGCTGCATCACGTGTCCATGATGATTGCCCGCCAAGCCCATGATGACGGGCAGCCTGCCCGCCTCGGTCAGCACGGCGTCCAGCACCGCCAGTTGCTCGGCATCATCCAGCGACGCGGCTTCGCCGGTGCTGCCGCACACGACCAGCCCGTCCACGCCCGCGGCGGCATAGTGGCGCACCAGGCGGCGCAAGGCCCCGCCATCGACGGCGCCGCCGGAAAACGGCGTGACCAGAGGCACCCAGACGCCCTGGATCGGAGATTGATGATGAGATTGCATGAGAACACTCCTTCGGTGTAAGCGGACCGTGGTTGGACCGTACAGAAGTGCTCGGGATGTCAGGGGATGCGCGGACGGCGCCAAGCGCCGCCAGGAGGCCGCTGTTCCGTCGCCCATCTGACGGAACAGCATGCTCCGGTCAGATGAGCGGCTGTTTTTTGGATTTCAGGCCGGCGCAAACCAGCACCACGCCCTGGGCGCGGAACGGGAAAACGGATTGGTTGGCCTGATGAATCATGTATGGATTGAATGCAGTGATCTGCAAGCGCAGATGCGGGAATCTACCGGGAGCCCGCAACGCTGTCAACGCCGCGCCTCAGCCCAGGCTGGCCAGAAACACCGCGCACAGGGCTTCCATGCCCTGGCGGTCGTCTTGGTCGAAGCGGTCGGGCACGGGGCTGTCCACATCCCACACGCCTATCAATTGGCCCTGGTGCACCAGCGGCACCACGATTTCGGAACGCGAGGCCGCATCGCAGGCGATGTGGCCGGGGAACGCGTGCACGTCAGGCACCAGCTGCGTCTGGCGCTGGCTGGCGGCCGCGCCGCACACGCCGCGGTTCAGCGGAATGCGCACGCAGGCCGGCTTGCCCTGGAACGGGCCCAACACCAGTTCGGTGCCGTCGAAGAAATAGAAACCCGCCCAGTTCAGTTCGGGCAGGGCCTGATAGGCCAGCGCGCTCAGGTTGGCGGCATTGGCGATGCGGTCATGCTCGCCTTCGAGCAGGGCACGGGCCTGGGCGACCAGTCCGGCATACAGGGCGGCCTTGGAATCGGCGACGATGGGAGCGGCTTCGAACATGGGAAATGTAACTGTACAGGCGGTTATCGATGCAGGTGATTTTAGGGGCTGCGGCCATTAAGAGGGCCGGGTGACGGTCGTGTGGGACAATAATTTCTAGATTGCCCTAGCCCACCCCCAACGGACAAACTGCCCGCATTTCCTTACCCTTCCAAAGAGCACTCATGGATAAACCTCTCGAACCCGCATTTTCCTTTTCGGAACGCGCCCAGCAACTCACCAGTTCCGCCATTCGTGAAATCCTCAAGGTAACGGAACGCCCTGAGGTCATCTCGTTCGCTGGCGGCCTGCCGGCGCCCGGCGGCTTCCCGGTAGAGGTGGTGCGTGCGGCATTCGACAAGGTATTGGCCACCAACGGCCGCGCGGCACTCCAGTATGGCCCCACGGAAGGCTACGCACCGCTGCGCCAATGGGTCGCGGACGACATGAAGAAGGCGGGCGTCAACGTCAACCCGGACCAGGTCCTGATCGTGTCGGGCTCGCAGCAGGCGTTGGACCTGCTGGGCAAGGTGCTGATCGACAAGAACAGCAAGGTCCTGGTCGAAGACCCCAGCTATCTGGGCGCGCTGCAATCGTTCGGTCTGTACCAGCCCAAGTTCGTGCCAGTACCCAGCGACGACGGTGGCCTGATCCCCGAAGCCATCACGCCCGAACTGGCCGACGGCGCCCGCTTCCTGTACGCCCTGCCCAACTTCCAGAACCCCACCGGCCGCACGCTCAACCTGGAGCGCCGCATCGCACTGCTCAAGCGCGCCGCCGAACTGAACCTCACCATCGTTGAGGACGATCCCTACGGCGAACTCCGCTACGCGGGCGAGCCTCAGCCCGGCCTGATCGCCCTGGCCGCCGAGTACGGCGCCAACGTCGTACGCCTGGGTACGTTCTCCAAGGTGCTGGCCCCCGGCCTGCGCCTGGGCTACATCGTCGGCGCACAGGCGCTCATCAACAAGCTGCAGCAAGCCAAGCAGGCCACCGACCTGCACACGCCCACCCTAACCCAGATGGCCGTGTACGAGATCGTCAAGGACGGCTTCCTGGAAGAACACCTGCCCAACGTGCGCGAGATCTACCGCGCCCAGGGCAGCTGCATGCTCGAAGCCATCAAGCAGGACTTCCCTGACACCGTCAGCTGGACCAAGCCGGAGGGCGGCATGTTCATCTGGCTCACGCTGCCCAAGCATATCGACGCCACCAAGCTGCTGGAAAAGGCCGTCGCCCAAAACGTCGCCTTCGTGCCCGGCGCGCCGTTCTACAGCGGCGGCGGCGGTGCCAACACGCTGCGCCTGAGCTTTGCCACCGTGCCGGAAGACAAGATCCGCCGCGGCATCGCCATCCTGGGCAAGCTGTTGAAAGAAGAGGTTTGATCCTCCCGAAGCGCCTGCGGCGCTGCGGAACATGAGCGGCGGCCGGGCGCGATGCCCGGCCGCCGTTGTTTTATGCTCTTGGTTTTCCCATTCCGTTTCGCCGTGACAGTGAGCGCTCCCCAACAATCTCCCGTCGACCTCAGCGACATCGTTTTCACCGACTGGGTCGAACGCTGGCTACCCAAGTCCTGGCGGCCCTATGCCCGCCTGTGCCGCCTGGACCGCCCCATCGGCACCTGGCTGACCCTGCTGCCGGCCATTGCCGCGCTGATCCAGGCCGCGGGCGGCCTGCCCGACCTGCAGCGGCTGATCGTGTTCTCGCTGGGCGCGCTGCTGATGCGCGGCATCGGCTGCACCGTCAACGACATGTGCGACCGCAATTTCGACAAGCACGTCGAGCGCACGCGCTTCCGGCCGCTGACCAGCGGCCAGCTGACGATGAAGAACGCGGTCTGGTTCCTGCTCGGGCAGTTGCTGGTCTGCGGGTCGCTGCTGTTCTTCCTGAACGACATGAGCCGCTGGCTGGCCGTGGCCGTGCTGCCCTTCGTCTTCATCTACCCGCTGTGCAAGCGCGTCACCTACTGGCCGCAAGTGGTGCTGGGCATCTGCTTCAACTGGGGCATGCTGATGGCCTGGTCGGATACGCAGAACCACGTGCCGCTGGCCGCCGTCGCCATGTGGGCCGGCGCAGTGCTGTGGCAGGTGGGCTACGACAGCATCTACGCCTACGTGGACGTGCGCGACGACCGCAGCCTGGGCCTGCATTCCACCGCCATGCGATTTGGCGACCAGGGCAAGCTCTGGATCGGCGGCTTCTACGTGGCCACCGTGGCGCTGTGGGCCTGGGGCGGTTACGCCATCGGTCTGTCGTGGGCTTACCAGGTCGGCATGGTGGCCGTGGCGGCGCACCTGGCGTGGCAGCTGAAGGTCTTCGACATCCAGCGCCCCGACCGCAACTTCATGCTGTTCCGCGCCAACCTCTGGCTGGGCGCGCTGCTGGTTGCCGCCGCGCTGGCGGGTACGCTGATCCGCTAAAAGCAGCATCGGCGCCGCACTGGCGACCGCGCCGATGCCCCGTTGACGCCGCGCATTGCCCGTGGCGCCGACTGGGGCCATGATGGAGTCTCCGCAACGCACTACGGAGACCACGCATGCCCTCATTGCTCAAATCCCTGGCCTTGACGGCCGCCGCAGCCGCCGCGTTCGTGGCCATTCCAGCACAGGCCGCCGCCAGCGATTGCTCTGCCCAGCGCGGCTGCGCAGCCAAGTTCTGCGCAATCGAAAACGACATCGCCGCCGCCAAGGCGCAAAACAATACCCGCCGCGAGGCCGGGCTGCGCAAGGCCCTGGCCGAAGCCCGGGCAAATTGCACCGACAGCCGCCTGCAATCCCAGCGCGAAGCGGACGTGCGCGAGAAGCAGAACAAGGTCGCCGAGCGCGAAAGCGAGCTCGAGCAGGCCCGCGCCAAGGGCAAGCAGGACAAGATCGACAAAGCCCAGCGCAAGCTGGACGAAGCCCAGGCGGAATACAACGCCGCGCTGGTCGAACTGAACCGCTGATTCCTTCCAGCCGGCCCCGGGGCCTTCCCAGGGCTGCGCGCCCCATTTCCCCCGCCGCCAGATCTCTCCCCTCCCGGGGGGACTACTTCCTATGGTGTCATCAAATGGAAATTCCACCACCCATGGTGCCATTTGGTGAAATGGAAACCTATTAGTCTTCTTTTTGGAAAGATGTTTTCAGGGAATCAGGGTTTATCCGGAGATGATTTGCGCCCAGAATGCATCTCATCGGGACACAGCAAGCGAACCCCAGGCAATCAGGCCAGCGGTTCGGCTCCCAAGCTCAAGACATTGGAGGTCTGCTATGAAAACCCTTGCTACCGCTTTGATGCTGTCCATGTCCGTTCTGGCTGCCGGCGCCCAAGCCGCCGAGGCCGATCAGGGCCCGACCCGCGCTCAGGTCCAAGCCGAACTGCAACAAGCCAAGGCCTCGGGCCAATACACCTTCGGCGAAGAAGGCTACCCCGCCGCCATCGCCCCGAAGTCGACCCTGACCTCGCAGCAAGTGCAAGCTGAACTGCAACAAGCCAAGAACGCCGGTGAAGTGACCTTCGGCAACCTGGACTATCCGCCCGTCGCCGCGGCTGAACAAGCCACCTCGCTGACCCGCGCCCAAGTCCGCACCGAACTGGCTCAAGCCAAGTCGGAAGGCCTGGTCACCTTCGGCAACCTGGACTACCCGCCCCTGGGCAGCTGATCCCCCCCTGGCCTCCCCGGCCAGGCAGCGCCCCAAAGCCCTCCGGCCCCAAACCGGAGGGCTTTGTTTTTGACGTTTCGATATTTGATTTAGTCGAATTGACGTTACCTACAGCCGATTCGACTATTTAGTCTCTACACATCGACAGCGCCCGCGCATAGGATGAGCTCACCTACTCCCCCATCCATGCAGGAGCCGCACCATGACCACCGCCTCTCCCCGGCCCGTCCTACTTCTGGGCGCCGGAAAAATCGGTTTCGCCATTGCCCTGATGCTGGAACGCAGCGGCGGCTATTCGGTGCTGGTCGCCGACCAGGATCCCGAGCGGCTGCGCATCGTGGCCGAACTGGGCTGCGAAACCCGCCAGATTTCCGGCGACGACTCCGTGGCGCAATGCATCGAGGGGCGTTACGCGGTCATCAACGCGCTGCCTTTTCACCGCGCCGCCGCGGTGGCGGGGCTGTGCGCAAAGGCGGGCGTGCACTACTTCGACCTGACCGAAGACGTAGCCAGCACGCACGCCATCCAGGCGCTGGCGGAAAGCGCCCGCAGCGTGCTGATGCCGCAATGCGGCCTGGCCCCGGGTTTCATCGGCGTGGTCGGCAACGCGCTGGCGCGCCGCTTCGATACCCTGCTGGATCTGCGCATGCGCGTGGGCGCCCTGCCGCGCTATCCCTCCAACAGCCTGCGCTACAACCTGACCTGGAGCACAGAGGGACTGATCAATGAGTACTGCAACCCTTGCGAAGCCATCGTCGACGGCCAGCTGACCAGCGTGCCCGCGCTCGAAGGCTACGAGACCTTCGCGCTGGACGGCGTGGAGTACGAAGCCTTCAACACCTCCGGCGGACTGGGCACCCTGCCCGCCACCTTGCGCGGCCGCGCCCGCAACGTGGACTACAAGTCCGTGCGCTACCCGGGCCACTGCAGCATCATGAAGCTGCTGCTCAATGACCTGCGCCTGCGCGACCGCCGCGACCTGCTCAAGGAAATCTTCGAAGCCGCCATTCCCACGACCGAACAGGACGTGATCGTGATCCAGGCTTCGGCTTCAGGCCGCCGGCATGGACGCCTGGAAGAAGAGTCCTACCCCATCCGCATCTTCGGCGCGGACGTCGACGGCCATCGTCTCAGCGCCATCCAACTGTCCACGGCTGCGGGCATCTGCGCCGCGCTGGACCTCGTGGCGCAAGGCGCACTGCCGCAACGCGGGTTCGTCGGGCAGGAAGCCATCGATCTGGATGCGTTCGTCAACAACCGCTTTGGCCGGGTCTACGCGGGCAAGCCGCTGGCCTTGGCGGGCAGCGGCGCCATGGCCGACCGCTGAACCAGGACGCGCAGCCTCTGGCGTCCCGCCCTGCCATAGCGCGGGACGCTAGCTCCAGCCTTCCAGCCGCAGCGTCGCGCGCACCAGACGCTGCTCTTCCTGCTCGATATCGGCCAGGCTCTGGCGCACGCTGTCCACGTGATCCGCGGCCGCCTTGCGCGCCTGTTCCGGCTGGCGCGCGGTCACGGCGTTGAACAGCCGCGTGTGCTGCCGGTCGATCTGGCGTTTCTCCGGCTGGCGGTGGTACAGGTTGTTGACACAGGCGAAGACCGAGCCCAGCAGCAGATCCGTCAAGGACTGCAGCGTATGCACCAGCACCGGATTGTGCGAAGCCTCGCAAATCGCCAGGTGAAACGCGTGGTCCAGATGCGCATGCGTCGCCGTGTCGGTGGCCGTGCCCTGCGCCGCCACCATTTCGTCATAGCGTCGGCGGATCATGATGAAGTCCGCCTCGGTGCCGCGTATGGCCGCCAGCCGGGCGGACTCGGCTTCCAGCAGCGAACGCACTTCCAGCAGGTCATAGAGCGTGCGCGGCTGCGAATTGAACAGATGCATCAAGGGGCCCGCGTCCACCTTGGAGATGTGCGCCACATACGAGCCCTTGCCTTGCGCGGTATGGATGATTTCGCGCGCGCGCAGCAGCTTGAGCCCTTCGCGCAAGGCCGTGCGCGACACGCCCAGCTTCTCGGTCAGGCGCCGTTCGGAAGGCAGCGCCTGGCCGGCCTTCAGCACGCCGTCCAGGATCAGGCGTTCGATCCGTTCGGCGACCTCGTCTGCCACCTGGCGAGGCTTTTCTTCAGTTTCCGCGTACATGCACTCTCCGCACCAGTGGTATGACCAAGGGCACCCCCGATCGGATCTCTTGCATCACACCCCTGTAAGTAGCTGATATAAAACCACAAAAATTACAGGTTTGCCCATACGGCAGCGCACAAACTGGTATGACCAGTGGGTTTTGATATGGACATTGCGACAGGCGCGAACGATGATGTCGAGACCAGATACGCCCGGCGCGCGGCGTCGGCCAGTCCCTTACCGCTAGAGAACCGCATGACTCAACGCATCCAGCACCACGGCCTGCAAGTGGCGGCCAATCTCAATCAATTCATCGAACAGGAAGCCCTGCCCGGCACCGGCCTGGATGCCGAAGGCTTCTGGCAAGGCTTCGCGGCCCTGGTGGACGACCTGGCCCCGAAGAACCGCGCGCTGCTGGCCGAGCGTGACCGCCTTCAGGCCGAACTCGACGGCTGGCACCGCGCCCACCCCGGCCCCATCGCCGACCCGGCCGCCTACCGCAAATTCCTGGAAAGCATCGGCTACCTGCTGCCGCAGCCGGCCAGCGTGCGCGCCACCACCGACAACGTCGACACCGAGATCTCGCAGCAGGCCGGCCCGCAACTGGTCGTGCCCATGTCCAACTCGCGCTACGCGCTGAACGCCGCCAACGCGCGCTGGGGCAGCCTGTACGACGCGCTCTACGGCACCGACGCCATTCCCGCCACGCCCGGCGACACCGGCCGCGGCTACAACCCGGAACGCGGCGCCGCCGTCATCGCCCGCGCCCGCGCCTTCCTGGACACCGCCGCCCCGCTGGCCCAGGGCTCGCACGCCGACGCCCGCGCCTATACCGTTGAAAACGGCCAATTGCGCGTGGCGCTGGCCAACGGCTCCACGGGCCTGAAGAACCCCGCGCAGTTCACCGGCTACCAAGGCGAGGCCTCAGCGCCCACGGCCATCCTGCTCAAGAACAACGGCCTGCACTTCGAAATCCAGATCGACCGCAGCCACAGCATTGGCGCCACCGATGCCGCCGGTGTCAAGGACGTGCTGGTGGAAGCCGCGCTCACCACCATCATGGACTGCGAGGACTCCATCGCCGCCGTGGATGCCGAGGACAAGGTCCACGTCTACCGCAACTGGCTGGGCCTGATGAAGGGCGACCTGACCGAAGAAGTCACCAAGGGCGGCAAGACCTTCACCCGCAAGCTCAACGCCGACCGTGACTACACGCGTCCCGACGGCTCGCCGCTGACCCTGCACGGCCGTTCGCTCATGTTCGTGCGCAACGTCGGCCACCTGATGACCAACCCGGCCATCCTGGACCGCGAGGGCCGCGAAATCCCCGAGGGCATCCTGGACGCCGTGGTCACCAGCCTGGCCGCGTTGCAGGACCGCAAGTACAAGCTGAATTCGCGCACCGGCTCCGTCTACATCGTGAAGCCCAAGATGCACGGCCCCGTCGAAGCCGCTTTCGCCAGCGAACTTTTCGACCGCGTCGAAGACCTGCTCAAGCTGCCGCGCAATACCCTGAAAATGGGCATCATGGACGAAGAGCGCCGCACCAGCATCAACCTCAAGGCGTGCATCGAGGCCGCCGCCGCGCGCGTGGCCTTCATCAACACGGGCTTCCTGGATCGCACCGGCGACGAAATGCACTCCAGCATGGAAGCCGGCCCGATGCTGCGCAAGGGCGACATGAAATCCACCGCCTGGATCACCGCCTACGAACGCAACAACGTGCTGGTCGGGCTGGACGCGGGCCTGCGTGGCCGCGCCCAGATCGGCAAGGGCATGTGGGCCATGCCGGACCTGATGGCCGCGATGCTGGAACAGAAGATCGCCCATCCCAAGGCCGGCGCCAACACCGCCTGGGTGCCCTCGCCCACCGCCGCCACGCTGCACGCGCTGCACTACCACCAGGTCGACGTGCAGGCCGTGCAGCAGGAACTGGAACGCACCAAGCTGGACAGCGTGCGCGACGATTTGCTGGGCGGCCTGCTGACCGTGCCGGTCGGCGATCCGTCCAAGTGGTCCGCGCAGGACATCCAGCAGGAACTCGACAACAACGTGCAGGGCATCCTGGGCTACGTAGTGCGCTGGATCGACCAGGGCGTGGGCTGCTCCAAGGTGCCGGACATCCACAACGTCGGCCTGATGGAAGACCGCGCCACGCTGCGCATCTCCAGCCAGCACATCGCCAACTGGCTGCGCCACGGCGTGACCAACCGCGAGCAGGTCATGGAAACCTTCAAGCGCATGGCCAAGGTAGTCGACGGCCAGAACGCGGGCGACGCGCTCTACCGTCCGATGGCCGGCAACTTCGACACCTCGCTGGCGTTCAAGGCCGCCTGCGCGCTGGTATTCGAAGGCCTGACCCAGCCCAACGGCTACACCGAGCCGCTGCTGCACAAGTACCGCCTGGAGTTCAAGGCCGCCCAGGCCTGATCCCCGCGCGTTTTGCCGCAACAAGACCGGACAGCCAGGCTGTCCGGTTTTTTTTCGGGACGCGACCCTGGAAAATAATCCGCTCAATTTCGCACGGTCGTGCTAAATTCGCCGCATGACTGCCAAAACCGAGAAAAGCGAGTTGACCTTCGCGGCCATTGTGGACGCGGCCCTCGACATGGCTGCCGCGCAAGGCATGGAGAGCCTGTCGCTCGGCCAGGTGGCCAAGCGCCTGGGCATCAGTAAAAGCGGCGTGTTCTCACGCGTGGGGTCGCTGGAAGCCCTGCAGCAGGCGGTGCTGGACGAATACGACCGGCGCTTCCTCGAGGCGGTGTTCACCCCGGCCCTGGCCTATCCGCGCGGCCTGCCGCGCTTGAACGCCCTGGTCTCGCTCTGGATCGAGCGCGCCAGCAATGTCGAAACGCTGACGGGCTGCATCTATGTGGCCGGCGCCTTCGAGTACGACGACGTGGAATCCCCGCTGCGCTCGGTGCTGGAGGGCAATCTGCGGCGCTGGCGCGGCGCCATGCTGCGCACGGTCAACCAGGCGCTGGAAGCTGGCCACGTCAGGCCGGACACGGATCCCGAACAGCTCGTGTTCGAGGTCTACAGCCTGATGATCGGGCTGATGCACGATGCCCGCTTCCTGCGGGATCCGAAGGCCCCCCAACGCGTGCGGGCGGCCTATGAGCGATTGATTTCGACCTACCGCAGTTTCAAGTACCTCGAGTAGCCGTATTTCCAGAGCCGGCCCGTGCCGGCAATTCTTCACTTTAATTTCGCACGGTCGTGCGAAATTATCCAGGAGCCTGACATGTGGATCGTTATCGCAGTGATCGCCGTTTCAGCGGGGGGCAGCGTCTGGCTGCAGTGGCGCGAGCTGCTCAAGCAGCTACCGGACCGCGCCGAGCATCTGGTACTTTTCTAGAAAGACATGGCCATCCCGTTCTATATTTCGAGTTCGCCTGTCCCGAACGTCGTCATGCCGCGCTCCAATCATCTCCTGATCATCGATCCACAGAATGACTTCTGCGATCTGCCCGAGTCCTACCTGCCCACGGATCCCGTGACGGGCGCCGCGCACGCGCCCGCACTGCCCGTGGCCGGCGCGCACGCCGACATGCAACGGCTCGCGCACTTTATCGACACCGCCGCGCCTGCGCTTACCTCGATCACGGTGACGCTGGATTCGCACCATCGCCTGGACATCGCCCATCCGACCTTCTGGTCCACCGGCGACGGCCAGCCCGTGGGGCCGTACACGCAGATCACGGCGGCACAGCTGCGCGCGGGCGAGTTCCGTCCGCGCCACGACGACGACCTGCCGCGCACCCTGTCGTATCTGGACGAGCTCGAAGCGCGCGGCCGCTACACGCTGATGGTATGGCCGCTGCATTGCGAAATCGGCACCTGGGGCCATAACGTGCATGCCGACGTGCGCGCGGCCTACAGCCGTTGGGAAGACGAGCGCCAATTCATCGTGCGCAAGGTGCCCAAGGGCATGAATCCCTGGACCGAGCACTACAGCGCGCTGATGGCCGAGGTTCCAGACGCCGACGATCCGCGCAGCCAGCTCAACCGTAGCCTGCTGGATTCGCTGGACCGCGCCGAACTCATCCTGATCGCCGGCCAGGCCGGCAGCCATTGCGTCAAGGCTACCGTCGAACACCTGGCCGAGCACCTGCCCGGCCGCGACCTGTCGCGCCTGGTGCTGCTGACGGACTGCATGAGTCCCGTCGCCGGTTTCGAGGACGCGCAGGCAACATTCCAGCAACGCATGCGCGACCTGGGTATCCAGGCGCGCACCAGCGTCGACATGGCGCGGGCGCTGCTCGCGGCCTAAACCCGCCGCGCAAAAGACCACGGCCGCCTGCTTGCGCATGGCGGCCGTGACTGATGGGCTGTTTGGAGCGGGAACGGTCAGGCTGCGCCGCTGCGCTTGCCGTCGCACTCCACGTACAGGGCGCCGATGGCCTCGCACAGCGCCGCGGGCTGTTGGAACAGGCGCGCAACCAGTATGCAGCCCTGCACCGTCGCGAACACCGCGCGGCCGGCCGCCTCGGGCGTGCCGGAGAACTTCATCGTGCCCTGCGCCGCGCCTTCGGCCAGCACGCGGGCCAGCCAGGCCTCGTGCGCGCGGAAGAATCCCTGCAATGCGCCGCGCACGCGTTCGGGCAGCGAATTGACCTCGGCCGCCAGCATGCCAGCCAGGCAGAGTTCGCCGGACCCGCAGGCGCGCGATTCCATCATCGACAGGTATTGGTCGAGCTGCGCTTGCGCAGGCAGCGACGTGTCGATGCCGCGCATGGCTGCCAACGCGCGCGCGCTGTAGGCTTCGACGGCCTCGTAGAGCAAGTCGTCCTTGCCCGGAAAGTAATAGTGGATGCTGGACGTCTTCACGCCCACATGTTCAGCCAGGTCGCGGTAGCTGAAACCGTTGCATCCGCGCGTGCGGATCAGCTTCTCGGCGTGGGCCAGAAGCTGTTCGCGAGTGGTGTTGGAAGTAGGAGTGTCCATGGCTGAATATTACCTACTAATAGGTTGATTCGTCATCGGTTCCGGCAGCGTTGCCACTGCTCCAAAACCCTTGCGGACCCCGGCCGGGAATCATCCCACCCCCCGGGATCCGCATGTGCCAGCATGAAACTCAGCCTTGCACGGGCGGGTAGTCCAGCTCGCCGCTGTCGGTCAGGCCATGCGCGCGGGCGGCGGCCAATTCCTGCTGCACCTGCTTGCGGCTCTTGTCGCCAGCCGACGCAAACATCGTGGCGGCGTAGCCTTCTTCGCCCGACACCAGCTCGCCATTGGCGCGGGCCTGGGCCAGCTCTTGCTGCACCTGGGCGCGGGTCACCGTGCTTTCGGTGTTCAGGGGAGGCGGATAGTCCAGCTCGCCGGCTTGGGCGGCGCCGATGAAGGAAGCGGACAGGATCAGGGCGGATACGAGGGTCTTCATGGTTGATCTCCAGTAAGGATCGGGTGCTGCATCGGGGTTTCGATGGAGCTATCTACTTATAGATAGATTTCGAGAGAAAAAACTCAGCCTTGCACGGGCGGGTAAGCCAGTTCAGCACTGTCGGTCAGGCCTTGGGCGCGGGCGGCGGCCAGTTCTTTCTGCACCTGAGCGCGGGTCTTGTTGCCGGAGTCGGCAAAGATCGTGGCGGCGTAGCCTTCTTCGCCAGACACCAGTTCGCCATTGGCGCGGGCCTGGGCCAGCTCTTGTTGCACCTGACCGCGGGTCACCGTGCTTTCGGTATTCAGGGCGGGCGGATAGTCCAGTTCGCCGGCTTGGGCAGCGCCAATGAAGGAAGCGGACAGGATCAGGGCGGATACGAGGGTCTTCATGGTTGATCTCCAGATAACGATTGCGTAGCGGTTCAAAAAACTATCTACTTATAGGTAGACGACTGAGGAAATAAAAAAGCGGTCCTACTGTATTTCTGGTTTCGACGTCGGCGGTGTTTGGTCTGCTGCGTCGATGGATGAATCTTATCTACTACTAGGTAGATAGCACAAGAGGGATTTGTGAAACAAAATGCTTCTGCCAGCAGCATCTCCCTTTTTGGCGCTGTTGCTACAAGCCCCTGCTTCGCCTCGCGAATAGCCGATACCTGCCTGGAACGCCTGCCTGCTCGCACAGCCGGCTCTCACGCCGCGAGGTTCCGTCACCCCAGCACTTGCCGCCGCGGCCGCATCGGGGCAATGGCCGCGCCTATGGGCTGGCCGGAAGCCGGCACGGCGCGCTCGCGGCCCCACGCACGGATGTTCTCGATCTGCTCCGGGGCGGTCTTGGACAACGGCACCACGTTGCGGAAGCTGTCGCGGAACAACTCGGGCGTGGCGGCGGCATCGCCATTGAGATAAGCCTCCTTGACGACCTCGCGCACCGCGGCTTCCAGGTCCGACCCGGCGAAGCCATCGGACAGCTCCACCAACTCGTCCATCAAGGCCTGCGGCTGGGCGGCTTTCAGGCCGCGTTTGATGTAGATGTCGATGATCTCGTGACGCTCGTGCGCAGTGGGCAGGTCCACGAAGAACAACTCGTCGAACCGGCCGCGGCGCAGCAGCTCGGGCGGCAGTTTGGACACGTCATTGGCCGTGGCGACCACGAACACCCGCGACCGGGCTTCCTGCAACCAATAGAGGAACTGTCCCACCAATCGGGTTGACGTGCCGCCGTCGCCCGAACCCTGTGCGCCAGCCAGGCCTTTCTCGATCTCGTCGATCCACAATATGCAAGGCGCCACATGGTCCGCCGTGGCAAGCGCGTCCTTGAGACGCGACTCGCTCTGGCCCAGATACTGTCCATGGATGGTGGACAGGTCCAGGCGATACAACGGCAGGCTCCAGCTCGCTGCGATGGCCTTGGCGGACAGGGACTTGCCGCAACCCGGCACGCCCACCAGCAGCACGCCGCGCGGCGGCCGGATGCCGCGTTCGCGCAGGTCGGCGGTCAGGAGCGGGCGCTCCTTGTCCAGCCAGGCCTTCAGGCCGCCCAAGCCGCCCACGCTCAGTTCATTGCCGCGCACCGACACGCGTTCGATGCCGCTGATATCGGCGAAGATGCGATCCTTCGCGTGCATGAGCTCCACCATGTCGCTCTTCGCGATCCGGCCGTTGGCCAGCAGCGTCGCGATGATGTTCTCGGCTTCTATGCGCGAGATTCCCGCGAGGATCGCGGCGGCGCGACGCTCGTCATCAGTGTCCCATTCGATCTCAAAGTGGCCGCGATACGCCTCCAGCGTCTCGTGGATGATGGCGTACATCTCGTCCTCGCTTGGCGCGGAAAGCGTCAGCGCCATGCCGGCCCGCTGCAACTGCCCCCATACCGGCTTGGTCGTGATCACGATGACCACCCCGCTGTGCTCGGCGGCCAGCATGACGACATCGAGCAAGTGGCGGGCGGAGGCGGTGTCGTCCTCGATATCCGAGATCTCGGTCAGCACGCAAGACAGATTCTGGCGCTGTGCGAACTGCTGGCTCGCGAAGTCGACCGCGCCCGTCACCGAACGGTCTTCGTTCACGCCGCGGCCGGTCGCGAGTTCGCGCGTGCCCTGCGACAGGGTGTGCACGAATACGGGTGCGTTGAGCGGCGCCACCACTTCGCGCAACAGCTCCAGCACCCTGCTGCGCTCGGCGCTGCGGATCGAAATGAAAGGTATGCGGGCTTTGAGGTAGCGCGTCAGCGTGGCCTTGAACTCGATCGTGTCGCTCATGGATCTATATCAGAGAATGATGTTGCGCCGGCGTGCGCCGGTTTGCGAAATTGGGGGTTGCGCCGTCGCGCCAGCTGCAGGAACGCCAGCCACAGCCGACTCGTAGCGCACCAGCGGGTTGTTGCGCAACAAGACCAGCAGGCGGCCGCTGCGGTCGGTCTTGGCGCTGTCCTCCAACGACTGTTGCGCGCGCTGCGCGAACTTGCGCAGTTCATCGATCAGGTGCGTGCGCAGCGTCGCGGGAAATATCTCGACCTGCGCCAGGCGATGCAGGAAGGCCAGGTGCTTGCGCGCATTGAGAATGGCGCGCACGATCAGGCTTTCCTCGCCACCGACGCGCAGATCGCGGGTCAGATGCTCCGAGCAACGCGTCAGGCGTGCATTGAACTCGTCCGCCAGGCGCCGTGAAAACAGCGTGACTACGCCGCCGCTGGCATTGAGATCGCCCGCGCGCATGGCATCCAGGCAGGCCTCGTCGTGCAGCCCTTCAGACAGGCGGTCCAGGCAGGCAGACCACTGCGCATAACTGCGCGGAGCTTCGATGGACGCAGGCGCTGCGTTCACTTGACGCGGCGAATGAAGGGCGAGGCTGGCAGGAGATCCCACGCCGGCAAGGCCCCCGCCAACGCGTCGCGCGTATCGGCGGGGGCGGGTGCGGGCGCCGGCGCTGCAACTGGGACTGCCGCAAGTGCCGGCTGCGATTCGGGCGTGGAGTCCGGGGAAATCTGGCGGATCATCGTTGGCTCCTTAAGCCTTGACCATGACGCGGCGCACCGAGTCATGCGAAGAGAGCACGTGCTGTTCAGGGGAAATGCCTTCCAGCAGTTCAACCACACGGGCCGACGTTGCATCGCGGGCCGCAATATCGCGGCGCAGCTCCACCACTTCCGCCAGACACGCGCGCAGGGCGTCGCCGGCCTGCTGACGCAGCTTGGCATAGTTCGCCTTGACCGTCTTGCGCTTGGTCTCCATCTGGCGATGCGTGAGGTAAACCCACAACAGGCCTGCCGCGCCCAGCAGCAAGGGCAGCAAACCCGCACTGACAGCACTCAGGACGAGCGCCACGCTGAGCGCGACGCCCAGCCAATGCTTGGCCGTGAACTTGATGGCCGCCAGATCGCCAGCCTCGCGCGCCGCGATGGCGTCCTCCAGGCTGCGCAGCAGTTCGGCCTCGTTGTCGCCGTTTTGCGTAACGCCCTGCCAGTCTTCAATGTCGAGATGCACGTCGGCCGGCACGGCCATGCGCGCCTTGGCGGTCACGTCGGCATGACCGTCCAGGATCCAGTCGCGCGAATGCGCCACCGCGAACCGTTGCGTGGCCCGAGTCACATGCGAGACCTCGGGGTGCATGGCCGCGTTGGTGAGCAGCTGGGTGAAATCGACTTCCTCGTCCAGCGCCGCGCTCTGCAGGTCGAAACGCTTCTGGGCGGCGCGGCGGTCGCCGCCTTCCTCGATGATGAGGCGGCACAACTCTTCCTGGCGGCGTAGCGGCAGCTCTTCATCATCGAAACGCGTGACCAGCTTGCTCAACAGGTCGTCGACCGCCACCAGCACGCTGGCGGCGGGACGGATCTCGCCCTGGAACACACCTTCGAAGTGCGCCAGCACGGCGGCGTGCACAGCTGTCCCATTGATGGCCTGGTTAAGCTCGGGCCAGGTCGGGCTCATGCGCTTGAGGTGTGTATAGCGATTGCCGTGGTCCTCGTTGGGCGCCTTGGACAGCAGCGCGCGCCCCCATTGGTTGCGTTGCGCCTCGACGAACCCGGCCTGGGCCGACAGCTCGTCGATCCAGTCGGTAATACGCTTGCTGCAATGCAGGGCGACGTCCGCGCCGAATACGCCATTGGCCAGCGCATCGACCATGACCACCGTCTGGCGGTCAAGTTTGAACGGATTCTGCAAACCGAAATAGCGATCCAGCCAGATGCGATTGAGTTCGTTGCGACCCGCGCGGCGGGCGATCAGGGCGAAGAACAACGAGGTTTTCTCGTCATCGCGGCGTATGGCTTCGCTGAGCGCGCGTTCGGCCAGCCCGCGGTTGTCGCCCAACCAGGAGGACAGCGCCACCAACGCCGGTGCGAGCCAATAGCGCGGCGCCGAGATCATGAGTTCCTCGGTCGCGCTACGCAGCGTCTCGTTGCGCACGAGCTGGATATCCGAGGCCTGCAGGATGCCGGTAGCCTGGCGCCGTACGGTACCGTAATACTCGTAGGTCGTGTCCAGTTCCTGGCGCACCTTCACCTGCCGGGTTTCGGCGAGCGATAGTTCCTTGGCTTTCAGGTCGGACGCCACGAAGTCGGCGAACGCCTGCTCGAGCCGGGACAACTCGGCGCGCGTCTGGTTCAACTCACGCCCCACCGAACCTACCTGATCCGATACCGTGCCGATGTCGCCCTGCAACCCGCGCAGTGAACCCAGGATGTTGCTCAGGTCCGCGGTCTGGATGATGCGATCTGCCATGTCTGCCTATTCAGTTTTCGATGATGGCGGTCTGACCGTTGACGCCCACGGCGATCATTTTGTCGGTATAGACCTCGATAAATGCGTAATAGCCGTTGCGCGCCAGCGACCGGGCCTGCTCCATGCCCTGGGGCAAAGCCTCGCCACCCTTGAAATGCTGGATGATGGTGCCCGAACAACTCAGGGTATGAACCTCGTAAGGCGCACCCAGAAAGCATTTGGCGATGATGCCCAAGGGCCAGGCCTCGACATGCACGTCCGGGAATTCCTGGCGGATCGCTTCCGTGAGCGCCTCGGTGGCGGCCTTGCCGTGGACATGGCCGCCGGCATCGAGACGCGTCATGGCTTCGACATAGCCGGTTGATCGACGCTGGCGCAGCCGGGCCTGCAATTCAGCGGGGTTCAAGCGGGCACGAGAGACCGTGCTGAGGCTCAAATCGGTCTTGAGCTCGACTTTGGGACCTGCGGCCCCAAGGATGGAACGCACCATTTCATCTGGCGGGACGCGAAGGTCCACGGCGCAAAAAACTGTGACGGAGCGAAGCTTAACCTATTCTTACAAAAAATTTCGTAATGAACGGGACGTGCATACGGCGATTGGGCGCGAAGAAAACAGCCGCCGCCGCACGGACGTCCCAGATCAAAGCAGGACAAAAATAAAAACCCCCTACCTAGGGCAGGGGGTTCTTTATCAGCCGGCCAGTAGCGGTTAGAACGGAATATCGTCGTCCATATCCGCCAGATTGGCGCCGCTGCTGGCCGGAGCCGCCGCGGGGGCCGGGCGCTGCTGCGGGGCCGGGCGTTGGGCCGGGGCGCGCTGCTGTGCCGGACGCGAAGGCGCGTCGTCGTAGCCGCCACCGCCGCCAAAGCTTGCGCCGCCGCCGCCGCCGTCTTCGCGGCCGCCCAGCATCTGCATCTGGTCGGCAACGATTTCGGTGCTGTAGCGGTCAGCGCCGGTATCCTTGTCTTGCCACTTGCGCGTCTTCAGGCGGCCTTCGATGTAGACCGAGCGGCCCTTCTTCAGGTACTCGCCGGCGATTTCAGCCAGGCGGTTGTACATGACGACGCGGTGCCATTCCGTTTCTTCGCGGCGTTCGCCCGAAGCCTTGTCTTTCCAGGTGGAGGTGGTGGCAATGGACATATTGCAGATTGCCGCCCCTTCGGGGCTGTAGCGGACTTCCGGGTCGCGTCCCAGATTGCCCACGAGTATGACTTTGTTAACCGATGCCATGCCGTTGTCCCTCTGTTGTTGACAGCCTGCGTGTGCGTTGCCGCGGACGCGCCGGCAACAACATAAAAGCGATGATGTTGAAGACCGGCTTCATGAAACACGCCGGTCACCGCAACGATGACCGGCGACGCCGGGTTGAACCCTGAGTGAAGCCCTGATTTGATGCGTATTATCGACGAAAAGAGCCCGCCGCGCCAAACCAGGATGTGACAAAGCCGTCCACCCTGGCGAGCCGATTTTCGTGGCTATTGACCGCTTTTGGGGGGGCGATCCGAGATGTTTCAGCCGGCCCGCGCCGACGCGGGGCGGTCCGCCTCGGGCAGCGGCCGCAGCGCCCAGGTCACCGCCAGCCAGATCGCCGACAGGCCGGCGGCGGCGATGAAAACGGCGTTGGAACCGGAATGCGAGGCCAGCCAACCGCCCAGCGCGCCGCCCGCGAACAGGCCAGCGGCCTGGGCGGTGTTGTAGAAGCCCAGCGCCAGGCCCTTGTAGGCCTGCGGTGCAACCCGCGACACCAGCGAGGGCTGCAGGGCTTCCAGCACGTTGAAGGCCACGAAGAAGCCTGTCAGGGCGGCGGCCAAGGTGTAGAAACCATGGCTGGCCGCGGGCAGCAAGGCGCACACCAGCACCAATCCGGCCACGGCGGCGCGCAGGGCCCCGCGATGGGCGCGGCGCTTTTCGGCGACGAACACCACCGGCACCATCAGCACGAAGGAAACCAGGATGACGGGCAGGTAGACCTTCCAGAGCTCGCGCGCGTCCAGGCCGCCCACCTTCGCCAGCAGGGCCGGCACCACGACAAACAGCGCCACCTGGATCAGATGCAGGACAAAAACGCCGAAATTCAGGCGCAGCAGGTCGCTATGGGTCAAGACTTCGCGCGGCCGGGCCGCCTGCATGGTGCGGGCCTGGGTCAGCGGCACCACGGGCACGACCCAGCCGGCCACGGCCAGGCAGATCACGCCCAGGCAGGCGATGGTCCAGAACAGGCCGGACAGGCCCCACCAGCCCACCAGCACGGGCGACAGCACCAGCGAGACGGCAAAGGACAGGCCGATCGACCCGCCCACCATGGCCATGGCGCGGGTGCGGACCTCGTCACGGGTCGAGTCCGCCAACCAGGCGGTGACCGCCGCGGAAATCGCGCCCGCGCCCTGAATGGCGCGGCCGATGGTGATCCAGTACACGTCGGAGGCTTGCGCACAGACGATGCTGCCCGCCACGAACAGCAGCAGCCCGAACAGCACCACGGGGCGGCGGCCCCAGCGGTCGGACGCCAGGCCGAAAGGAATCTGCATGAAGGCCTGCGTCAGGCCGTACATGCCCAGCGCCAGGCCGACGCGGGCGGGATCGTCGCCGCCCGGCATGCCGGCGGCGGCCACGGCAAAGACGGGCAGCAACAGGAACAGCCCCAGCATCCGCGCGGCGAACAAGCCGGCCAGCGCCACGCTGGCGCGGCGCTCGGACGGGGTCAATTTCAGTTTTTTATCTGCCTGCATGCGAAAAATTCAACGATGACTAGGGCTCGCCTGCGCGCGTGGATGTCACACGCTCACGGTCTGATCTGGCGGTGCGGCGCCGCCCCCCGGGTCTATCCAGGCTGGAGTACTGCCCCGAACGCAGGGGGATTCGGCGCGCTATAGTACCAAGTTGGCCTTTGAAACCGCTTAAAAGAGCCCGATGGACGTGACAATACGCATTCGGGGTGCGCGCACCCACAATCTCAAGAACGTCTCGCTCGACCTGCCACGCCACAAGCTGGTGGTCGTCACCGGCTTGTCCGGCTCGGGCAAATCGTCGCTGGCCTTCGACACGCTGTACGCGGAGGGCCAACGCCGCTACGTGGAAAGCCTGTCCGCCTACGCCCGCCAGTTCCTGCAGCTGATGGACAAGCCGGACGTGGACCTGATCGAGGGCCTGTCCCCGGCCATCTCCATCGAACAGAAGGCCGCGGGCCACAACCCCCGCTCCACCGTCGGCACCATTACCGAGATCCACGACTACCTGCGCCTCCTGTACGCGCGGGTCGGCACGCCCTACTGCCCTGACCATGGCCTGCCGCTGCAGGCGCAAAGCGTCAGCCAGATGGTGGACGCGGTGCTGTCCTGGACGCCCGAAACCCGGCTGGCGGTGCTGGCGCCGATCGCGCGCGGCAAGAAAGGCAGCTTCGAGGACGAATGCGCCAGCCTGCAGGCGCAGGGCTACGTGCGCCTGCGCGTGGACGGCCAGCTGACCGAAATCGACGGCATGGCGCCGTTGAAAAAGACCGAGAAGCACGACATCGACGTCGTCATCGACCGGCTGCGCATCAAGCCCGAAAGCAAGCAGCGCCTGGCGGAGAGCTTTGAGACCGCGTTGCAGCTGGCCGAAGGCCGCGCCCTGGCATTGGACATGGACAACGGCCGCGAACAGGTCTTCTCCAGCCGCTACGCCTGCCCGGTATGCAGCCACAGCCTGCCCGAGCTGGAACCGCGCCTGTTCAGCTTCAACAACCCCATGGGCGCCTGCCCCAGTTGCGACGGCATCGGCCAGGTCGGTTTCTTCGACCCCAAGCGCGTGGTCGCCTTCCCCGAGCTCAGCCTGGCGGCCGGCGCCATCCGCGGCTGGGACCGCCGCAACGCCTTCACCCATTCGCTCTTGACCAGCCTGGCGGCGCACTATGAATTCGACATCGAGGCGCCCTTCGAGGAACTGCCCGAGGCGCTGCGCGACAAGGTGCTGTACGGCTCCGGCGACGAAGAGATCTCGTTCCTCTACCTGAACGAGAAAGGCCGCAGCACGGTCAAGCGCCATACTTTCGAGGGCGTGATCCCGAACCTGGAACGCCGCTGGCGCGAAACCGATTCGGCCACCGTGCGCGAAGAGCTCGGCAAGTACCGCAACATCAAGACCTGCCCGGACTGCGGCGGATCGCGCTTGCGGCCCGAGGCCCGCAACGTGCTGATCGGCCAGGATCCGCGGGGCGGCGAACGCCACGGCCAGGCCATTTACGAAGTCGAGGCCATGCCGCTGTCGACCTGCCTGGCCTGGTTCCGCGACCTGAGCCTGACGGGCGCCAAGCAGGAAATCGCGCAGCGCATCGTGCGCGAGATCGAGGCGCGCCTGAGCTTCCTGAACAACGTGGGCCTGAACTACCTGTCGCTGGACCGCAGCGCCGACACCATCTCGGGCGGCGAGGCGCAGCGCATCCGCCTGGCCAGCCAGATCGGATCGGGCCTGACCGGCGTGATGTACGTGCTGGACGAGCCCTCCATCGGCCTGCACCAGCGCGACAACGATCGCCTGATCGGCACCTTGCAGCACCTGCGCGACCTCGGCAACAGCGTCATCGTCGTGGAGCACGACGAAGACATGATCCGCATGGCCGACTGGGTCGTGGACATGGGACCGGGCGCGGGTGAACACGGCGGCCAGGTGGTGGCGCAGGGCGACCCGGAAACCGTGCAGCGCGACCCCCAGTCGCTGACCGGCCAGTACCTGAGCGGCGCGCGCGCCATCGCCATCCCCAAGCGGCGCCCCGTCAACGACGAACTGTCCTGGCTCACCCTGACGGGCGCCAGCGGCAACAACCTGAAGAACGTGGACCTGCGCATCCCGGCGGGCCGGCTGGTGTGCGTGACCGGCGTGTCCGGTTCCGGCAAGTCCACGCTGGTCAACGACACGCTGGCGGTCGCCGTGTCGCGCCAGTTGCACCATGCGCAGAGCGAACCCGCACCCTACGTGTCGATGCAGGGGCTGGAGAACTTCGACAAGATCATCAGCGTGGACCAGAGCCCCATCGGCCGCACGCCGCGCAGCAACCCCGCTACCTACACGGGCCTGTTCACGCCCATCCGCGAACTCTTCGCGGGCGTGCCGGAAGCGCGCACCCGCGGCTATGACCCCGGGCGCTTCAGCTTCAACGTCAAGGGCGGCCGCTGCGAGGCCTGCCAGGGCGACGGCGTGGTCAAGGTGGAGATGCACTTCCTGCCCGACATGTACGTGCCTTGCGACGTCTGCCACGGCAAG
Organism: Achromobacter sp. GD03932; assembly: GCF_029839485.1. NCBI lineage: Bacteria > Pseudomonadati > Pseudomonadota > Betaproteobacteria > Burkholderiales > Alcaligenaceae > Achromobacter > Achromobacter sp. GD03932. The sequence goes on along the minus strand of NZ_JAOCAT010000010.1, from coordinate 109,384 downwards.
CGCTACAACCGCGAAACGCTGGAAATCCGCTATCGCGGCCGCAACATCAGCGAAGTGCTGGACCTGACGGTCGAGCAGGCGCTGGAATACTTCGAGTCCGTGCCGGCCATCGCCCGCAAGCTGCACACGCTGATCGACGTGGGCCTGTCCTATATCCGGCTGGGCCAGAGCGCGACCACCCTGTCGGGCGGCGAAGCGCAGCGCGTGAAGCTGTCGCAGGAGCTGTCGCGACGCAGCACCGGCCGCACGCTCTACATCCTGGACGAGCCCACCACGGGCCTGCACTTCCGCGACATCGAACTGCTGCTGCAGGTGCTGAACCAGTTGGTCGACAGCGGCAATACGGTGCTGATCATCGAGCACAACCTGGACGTCATCAAGACTGCGGACTGGGTGGTCGACATGGGTCCCGAAGGCGGCGACGGCGGTGGGCGCGTAGTGGCGCAGGGTACGCCCGAAGACGTGGCCGGCACGTCCGCCAGCCACACCGGGCAATACCTGGGCAAGCTGCTGCGCCGCTGAACCGGCGCCTGAATCATCACATCAACGGCTAGGAAGGATCGCGGCATGTACACCTTGATCATCGGCAACAAGAACTACTCGTCCTGGTCCCTGCGGCCATGGATCGCCTTGCGCGTCGCGGGCATCCCGTTTACCGAGCAAAAGCTCGGTTTCTTCACCGAGGAATTCTCGCGCCGCGTGGGCGCGGTATCGCCCGCGGGCCTGGTGCCGGTGCTGCTGGATGGCGAATTCGCGATCTGGGACACGCTGGCGATCTGCGAATATCTGGCCGAACGCCATCCCGAAGCCCGCCTGTGGCCCCAGGACGCGCGGGCCCGGGCCCGCGCGCGGTCGCTCGCCGCGCAGATGCACAGCGGCTTCGGCGCAATGCGCCAGGCGCTGCCCATGAACGTCGAAGCGCACCTGCCGGGCATCGACTTTCCCGCGGCTGCGCTACAGGACATCGCGCGCCTGCAAGCGATCTGGCACGACACGCGCGCGGCATTCGGCCAGGGCGGGCCGTTTCTGTTCGGCGAGTTCTCGATTGCCGACGCCTTCTTCGCGCCGGTGGTCTCGCGCTTCACGACCTATGGCATCGCGGCGTCCGGCCCGGTGCGCGACTATATGGACGCCGTGCTGGCGCTGCCCGCCATGCAGGAATGGACCCGCGACGCGCTCGCGGAAGCCACCTTCGTGCCCGAAGACGAGCCCTACCGCAAGCAGCGCTGAAGCACGTTCAATCGACGCGTTCAATCGCGCAGGCGCTGGGCCACGAATTCACGCACCAGCGCCATCGCCGGCGCTTCGGTACGGCCCGTCAGCGTCACCATCGCGAACAGCGCGTGGCTGCGCAGCGGCGGATCGGTGGGCAACTCCGTCAATTCGCCCGCGGCGATGCCGACCCGCGCCGCACCCACGATGCCCAGGAACACCGCGTCCGACACGCGCACCGCTTCCAGCACGCTGCCGATTTCATCGCAGCGCAGGCGCATCGCGGTTTGCGGGTCGGCCTCAACACCGAAATGGTCGACCACGATGCGTACGGTATCGGCCGCGAGAAACGTGGACGCCAACGGATAGGCCGCGACCTCCGCGAAGCGCGCCGGCCGACCCGTCTGCGCCAGCGGATGGCCGCGGCGGCAGATGAACCCGGCGCGCATTTCCGAAATGGGTTCGATGCGCAGATCGGCCGCCGGCACGATGCCGCGCGTATCGACCACCAGCGCATCCAGGCGCCGCTGGCGCAACAGCGCCAGATGCGCCTCCGGCGAACCGCGCATCACGTCCAGCCGCAATTGCGGATAGTGCTGCGCCACGTGCGCCAGCAGCGGCGTCATGAGCATGACGCCCGGCCCCGAACCCAGCCCGATGCTGATGCTGCCCCGGTCGCCCTGGGTCAGCAGTTCCGCGCTGCGGCGCAGCTCGCCCGATTCGAACAGGATGCGCCGCGCGCGGCTGGCGACGGTCAGGCCGAGCGGAGTCAGCTCGGTGCGCTTGCCCATGCGGTCCAGCAGGCGCGCCCCCAGGTCTTCTTCCAGCAGGCGGATGCTGCGGCTGAGCGCCGACTGGGTCAGGTACAGGCGTTCGGCCGCGCGGCTGAAGGAACCCGCCTCGGCCACGGCCAACAGATGTTCGAGCTGCTTGAGATTCATGCTCGAGTCCCCGTTTATCTATGAGTTTTTTTTCTAGCTTCCAGAATAACAATTCGTTAGACAACTAGCGAGGCCTGTCCCTAGCATGCGAATCACGACTAGATCATTCCAAGGGGAATTTCGTGAGCATGCTTTTCAATGGCCTGCGCCTGGCCGGCTGCGCGCTGGCGCTGGGCGCGACGCTGCTGGGCCAGGGCGCCCGCGCCGCAGACTATCCCGACCGTGCCGTCATGATGATGGTGCCCTACCCGGCCGGCGGCGCATCCGATTCCATCGCCCGGGTCGTGGCCTCGCCCGTGTCCAAGCAACTGGGCCAGCCCGTGCTGGTGGAGAACCTGGGCGGCGTCAGCGGCGCGCTGGGAGCGCAAAAGGTGCTGGGAGCCAAGGCCGACGGTTACTACCTGTTCCAGGGCTCGCCCAACGAACTGATTCTGTCCCCCATAGCCAACCCCGCAATCAAGCTCAAGAGCGAGGATTTCCGCCTGGTACAAATGATAGGTATGGCGCCCATGGTGATCGTGGCGCGCGCCGACCTGCCCGCCAACAACGCCGACGAACTGGTCACGCTGGCGCGCTCGCGCTCGGCCACCCAGCCGCTGAGCTTCGGCAGCGTGGGCGTGGGTTCGCTGTACCACGTGCTGGGCGAACACATGGCCCGCACCATCGGCGTCAACATGATGCACGTGCCTTACAAGGGCGGCGCGCCGCTGATGCAGGACATCGGCGGCGGTCAGGTGGACCTGGCCATTCTGCCGCTGTCGCAGCAGCAGGTAGCGCTGGCAGAGCAAGGCCGCATCAAGCTGCTGGCCACCCTGGAGCCGCAGCGCAGCCAGCTGCCCGCGCTCAAGGCCGTGCCGTCGGTCAACGAAGGCCAATTGCTCAAGGGGTTCAACTTCACCACCTGGACCGGCTACTTCGTCAAGCGCGACACGCCGCAGGACGTGGTCTTGCGGCTGAATACCGCGCTCAACGCCGCCATGCAGGATCCCTCGGTGAAGGACAGCCTGGCGCATCAGAACATCGAAGTCTCCGCCCCCATGAGCGCGGAACAGGCTGACGCCATGTACCGCGCCGAGACCGAGCGCTTCCGCGAAATCTCCAGCCACATGAAACTGGCAGGCAATCCGTGACCCGATTCCAGGACTTCTCCGCCATGCATCCCGTTCTGCAGGCCATGACCGCCCAGGCCGATGAGTTCGTCTCGATCCGCCGCGACATCCACCGCCACCCCGAACTCGGTTTCCAGGAGTTCCGCACCAGCGATCTGGTGGCGCAATGCCTGACGCAATGGGGCTATGAAGTGGAACGCGGACTGGGCGGCACCGGCGTGGTGGGGCAGTTGCGCCGCGGCAGCGGCGGCAAGCGCCTGGGTCTGCGCGCCGACATGGACGCCCTGCCCATCCAGGAAGCGACCGGCCTGGAGCACGCCAGCTGCAACGAAGGCGTGATGCATGCCTGCGGGCACGACGGCCACACCGCCATGCTGCTGGCCGCGGCGCACCATCTGGCCAAGCATGGCGGCTTCGACGGCACGCTCAACCTGATCTTCCAGCCCGCCGAGGAAGGCCTGGGCGGCGCCAAGCGCATGATGGAGGACGGACTGTTCCGCAAGTATCCCTGCGACGCCATCTTCGCGATGCACAACATGCCGGGCCATCCGCAAGGCCGCCTGCTGCTGCGCGACGGCGCCGCGATGGCCTCATCCGACAACGTCACCATCGTGCTGGAAGGCGTGGGCGGACACGGCGCGATGCCGCATTGCGCCGCCGATCCGGTGGTGGCCGGCGCGGCCATCGTGCTGGGCCTGCAAAGCATCGTCGCGCGCAACATCGATCCCCTGCACATGGCGGTGATCACGGTCGGCGCATTCAATGCGGGTAAAGCCAACAACGTCATCCCCCAGACCGCCACGCTGAAACTCAGCGTGCGTGCGCTGGACCGTGGCGTGCGCGACACGCTGCAAGCCCGCATCACGGAACTGGTCCACAGCCAGGCGGCCAGCTATCAGGTGCGCGCCACCATCGACTACGGTCGCGGTTATCCCGTGCTGGTCAACACTCGCGAAGAAACCGATTTCGCGCGCCAGGTCGCGGTGGAACTGGTGGGCGCCGGGCAAGTGGACCTCCAGACCCGGGCGCTGACCGGCAGCGAGGACTTCGCCTTCATGCTGGAGGAAGTGCCCGGCTCCTACCTGCTGGTGGGCAATGGCGATGGCTCGGCGGAAGGCTTCAACAGCGGGCATGGGGCCTGCATGGTGCACAACCCGGGCTATGACTTCAACGACCATAGCCTGCCCGTAGGCGCAGCCTACTGGGTGCTGCTGACGCAGCGCTATCTGGCGGGCTGAAGCCGCGGCGCAAGCCTGAGGCCCGCGGGCCTCAGGCCATCTCGAACAGGCGCTTGTGTTCGCGGATGGCGTAGCGGTCCGTCATGCCCGCAATGTAGTCGGCGATGGCGCGGGCCTGCTCGTTGAAAGCCGGACGACGATAGTCGGGCGGCAATAGGCGCGGATCGTCCAGGAAAGCCGCAAACAGCTCGCGCACGATGCGGCGCGCCTTGGCCGTCATGCGCAGCACGCGGTAGTGACGGTACAGGTTGTCGAACAGGAATTTCTTCAGCTCGTCGGCCTCGCTACGGATCTCGGGCGAGAAGGTCGCCAGCGGCGGCGCGCGGCGCACGTCGTCGGCGGTGGCGGGCGCGAACTCGCGGATGCGCGCCAGCGAGGTCCGCGTCAGGTCGACGATCAGCGTATTGATCATGCGGCGTATGGTCTCGGCCACGGCGCGGCGCGCAGCCAGCCCCGGATAGCTTTCCAGCACATGGGCGTGATGGCGCTCGAAGATCGATACTTCCTTCAGCTGTTCCAGCGTGATCAGGCCCGACCGCAGGCCGTCGTCGATGTCGTGGTTGTTGTAAGCGACCTCGTCCGCCAGGTTGGCCAACTGCGCCTCCAGCGAGGGCTGGGTGCGGTCCAGAAAGCGCTGGCCGACCTCGCCCAACTGGCGCGCGTGCGCGGCCGAGCAGTGCTTGAGGATGCCTTCCCGCGTTTCGAAACACAGGTTCAGGCCGTTGAAGTCCGCGTAGCGCTCTTCGAGTTCGTCCACCACCCGCAGGCTTTGCAGGTTGTGCTCGAAGCCGCCCGCCTCGGGCGCCAATTCGCGCATGCAGGCGTTGAGCTCGTCCTGGCCGGCATGGCCGAACGGCGTGTGGCCCAGGTCATGCGCCAGCGAAATAGCTTCGGTCAGGTCTTCGGACAGGCCCAGGCTGCGCGCCAGCGTGCGCGCAATCTGGGCCACTTCCAGGCTGTGGGTCAGGCGGGTGCGGAACAGGTCGCCCTCGTGGTTCACGAAGACCTGGGTCTTGTATTCCAGGCGCCGGAAGGCGCCGGAATGGACGATGCGATCACGATCGCGTTGAAACTCCGTCCGGTTTTCCGGCGGCGGCTCGGCATAGGTCCGCCCGCGCGATTGAGACGGGTGGGATGCATAGGAAGCCAGCTCTTTCATCTGCAACACCGTCTCCAGCATGTCTATTGAGTGGTGCGAGCCAGGACGGCGCGCACGGCGTCGTCGGGAGCAGCCCGGGTCATGGCTTCGCCGATGCGCGGCATGAGCACGTAGCGGATCGAGCCGCCTTCCGTTTTCTTGTCCACCTGCATCAGGTCCAGCCAGCGGTCGGCGCCCAGGTCAGGAGCCACGACGGGGCAACCGATGGCGGCCACCAGGGCGCGCACCCGCGCCACGTCGGCGCGGTCGAAACCGGCGACATCGGCCGACAGCTCGGCAGCCTGCACCATGCCGCAACCGACCGCCTCGCCATGCAGCCAGGCGCCATAACCCAGGCCGGACTCGATGGCGTGGCCGAAGGTGTGGCCCAGGTTGAGTATGGCGCGCAGGCCGGACTCGCGCTCGTCCTTGCCTACCACCTGGGCCTTGAGCTCGCAGGAGCGGCGGATGGCGTAAGCCACCGCCTCGGCATCCAGCTCGCGCAGTTTCTGCGCATTTTCCTCGCACCAGGACCAGAAAGCCGGATCCAGGATCAGGCCATACTTGATCACTTCCGCCAGGCCCGCGGACACCTCGCGCGCCGGCAGCGTGTTCAGCACGTCGGTATCGATCTCGACGGCCACCGGCTGGTAGAACGCGCCGATCATGTTCTTGCCCAGCGGATGGTTGACGGCGGTCTTGCCGCCCACGGACGAATCGACCTGCGACAGCAGGGTCGTGGGCACCTGCAGGAAGCGCACGCCGCGCATGTAGACCGCGGCCGCGAAACCGGTCATGTCGCCGATGACGCCGCCGCCCAGCGCCACCAGCACGCAGCGGCGGTCCAGGCGGTTGCCCAGCAAGGCATCGAAGATCAGATTCAGCGATTGCCAGTCCTTGTAGGCTTCGCCATCGGGCAATTCGATGCGCAGCACCCGCTTGCCGGTACGGGCCAGCGCGGCTTCGGCGCGTTCGCCATACAGGGCCGCGACGGTCGGATTGGTGACCACGGCGATCGCGGTGGCGTCCGCCGGAATGCTCTGGTCCAGGACGTCCAGGCGGCCGGGGCCAATATGGATCGGGTAGGCCCCGCCCGGGGTGTCCACGTGTACAACGTTCATATGCGCTTCTCGAAGGCTTGCAGTTGCGGCAGCAGCGCCTTGACCAGGGTGTGGATGGGCATGGCGCCCGTCTCCACCACCAGGTCGGCCACTTCCTTGTAGAGGGGTTCCCGCAGGGTCATGAGGTCGCGCAGCGTGCCGCGCGGGTCGGCCGTGGCCAACAGGGGACGGTTGCGGTCGCGGCAGGTGCGGCGGAACAGTTCGTCCACGCTGGCGCGCAGGTAGACCACGATGCCGCGTTCGCGCAGGCGCTGGCGGTTTTCCGGCGCCAGGATCGCGCCGCCGCCGGTGGCAAGAATTATGTTGCGCCGTTGGGTACACTCTTCCAAGGCGGCGGATTCCCGGCGACGAAAACCGGCCTCGCCCTCGATTTCGAAGATTACCGGCACCCGCACGCCGCAACGCGCCTCGAGCTCATGATCCAAGTCCATAAACTCGCGCCCCAGGGCACGCGCCAAGCCACGCCCTATGGTGGTCTTGCCCGCGCCCATCATCCCGACCAGGAAAACCGGCAGGTCATGCGGCAGCGTGGCGGCCTTGCCTGTGCACTCGATCGCGCAAGGCTGGTTTTCGGGCGTCTCGCAGGAGGACGCCGGGTCCGGGTCAGCCTCCGGACATGAGTTAGCGGAAAAGTTCATGACGGCATTATCACATCAGCCGCCAGTTGCCCGCCTACCACACTGAACGATTTTGTTACAGAAACCGGTGCCCCGTGCCAAGACGGACCCGGAGATACCCGTAAAATCGCCGCGATGAGCAAGCCCCAGAATTCCTCCAAGAAAGACAAGCCCGCCAAGAGCGGTTCCCCGATACTGCGATTCTTCGTAAAAACCGGCATTTTCTTTGCCGGCCTGTTCCTGTGCGGCGTGTTGCTGGCTGGGATGGCGTTGGCGCTGGCCTGGCCCAACCTGCCCGACCTGAACGCCATGACGGACTACCGCCCCCGGGTGCCGCTGCGCGTCTTTACGGCGGATCGCGTCCTGATCGGCGAATTCGGCGAAGAGCGCCGCAACGTGCTGCGCTTCAACGAAATCCCGGACGTCATGAAGTCCGCGGTGCTGGCGGCCGAGGACGACCGCTTCTATCAGCACGGCGGGATCGACTGGATGGGCGTGGTGCGGGCGGGCCTGACCAACCTGGTCAACATGTCGAAGTCGCAGGGCGCCAGCACCATCACGATGCAGGTGGCGCGCAACTTCTACCTGTCGTCGGAAAAGACCTATTCGCGCAAGTTCTATGAACTGCTGCTGACCTTCAAGATCGAGTCGGAGCTCACCAAGGACCAGATCCTCGAGCTCTACATGAACCAGATCTACCTGGGCCACCGCGCCTATGGTTTCGCGGCCGCCTCGCGCACCTATTTCGGCAAACCCCTGTCGGAAGTCACGCCCGCGGAAGCCGCCATGCTGGCCGGCATTCCCAAGGCGCCGTCGCGTTTCAACCCCATCGCCAACCGTCCGCGCGCCGAGCTGCGCCAGCGCTACGTGCTGGGCCGCATGCACTCGCTGGGCTACCTGACCGAACCGGAATACCAACAGGCGCTGGCCCAGCCCATCGTCATGAAGTCCGCAGAAGGCACGCCGGCCGGCGGCTATTCCGTCCATGGCGAATACGTGGCGGAACTGGCGCGCCAGCTGTTGTTCAACGTGTACCAGGACAACGTCTATTCGCGCGGCATCAACATTTACACCACGGTGCAGTCCAAGGACCAGGAAGCGGCCTATCGCGCCGTGCGCGAAGGCGTGCTGGAATACACGCGCCGCGCGCCCTACCCCGGCCCCGAGGAACAGCTCGACCTGCCGCCGGGCACCGAGAACAATCCGCAGGCGCTCGACGAATTCCTGGACGGCGTGTTCGACAAGTTCAGCGACAGCGGCGACCTGCTGACCGCGCTGGTGCTGTCGGCCAGCCCCACCGAAGTGAAGCTGGCGCGCAGCTCGCGCGAGATCATCACCGTCACCGACAAGAAGGTGCTGGGCGTCGTGGCGCGCGCACTGAACGACAAGGCCAAACCCGAGCAGCGCATCAAGCGCGGCTCCGTGGTCTACATCCGCAAGTTCGGCGACAACTGGGAAATCATCAACCTGCCTTCGGTGCAGGCGGCCTTCGTGGCGCTGTCGCCGCAAGATGGCGCCATCCGCGCCATGGTCGGCGGCTTTGACTTCTACCGCGGCAACTTCAACCGCGTGACGCAAGCCTGGCGCCAGCCCGGTTCGAACATCAAGCCCTTCATCTATGCCGCTTCGCTGGAGCGCGGCCTGACCCCGGGCACGCAGATCTCGGACCAGCCCTTCGAACTGACGGCCGCGCAGACCGGCTCCAAGGCCTGGAACCCGAAGAACTACGGCAACCAGTACGAACCCATGCTGACCCTGCGCCAGGGCCTGTACAAGTCCAAGAACATGGTGTCGATCCGTATCCTGCAGGCCATCGGCCCGCAGTACGCGCAGGACTACCTGACCCGCTTCGGCTTCGACAAGGCCCGCCAGCCCGCCGTGTTGCCGCTGGCGCTGGGCGCGGGCTCGGTCACGCCCTTGCAGCTGGCCGGCGCCTTCTCGGTGTTCGCCAACGGCGGCTACCGCGTCACGCCCTACCTGATCGACCGCGTCACCGACAGCAGCGGCAAGGTCATCATGCAGTCCAAGCCGGTCGTGGCCGGCGACGCCGCCGCCCGCGCCATCGATCCGCGCACCGCCTGGGTCATGGACGACATCCTGCGCGGCGTGGCCACCTACGGCACCGCGGCGCGCGCCCGCGTCCTGCTCAAGCGCAACGACATCGCCGGCAAGACCGGCACCACCAACGAATCGGTGGACGCCTGGTTCTCCGGCTACACCCCGTCGCTGGTCGCCACCGCATGGCTGGGCTTTGACCAGCCCAAGTCCCTGGGTTCGCGCGAAACCGGCGGCGGCGTCGCCATGCCGATCTGGGTCGATTACATGCAGACGGTCCTCAAGGGCGTGCCCGAAGAGAAGCCGCGCCCCCGTCCCGATGGCCTGTTGGTCGAAAACGGCGAGTTCTACTTCTCCGAATTCCCGCCCGGGCAGGCGGTGGCGCGCCTGGGCTTGCCCGAGGCCGACACGCTGGGTGAATTCCTCAACGGCCTGAACGGCAGCACCAGCGAGGAAACCAAGATCAAGGTAGCGCCGGGCGTGGGCACGCAAGGCAACACGCCCTGGTCCCAGAAGATTCCGTTCTGACGCGCAAATGACAAGGCCGGCCCCATGGGGCCGGCCTTTTTTTTCGCCTGAACCTGGTGTTTTACAGGCGTATCGTCACGGGCACGCCCGCGGCCGCGGAACAGATCTGCGACAGGGCGTCCGGCAACTGCGGGCCGCCTCGGGTATCGTTCCAGTGCTGGCCATCGTAGCGGTAGTGGAAGCCGCCGCTGCGCGCCGCGACCCACAGTTCCTGCATGGCAGCCTGGCTATTCACCACCACGTGGGTGTTGTCTTCGAAAACCATCGTCAGCACATTGCCGCTGCGGCTGGTTTCGACATCGACATCGAGCGAAGCCGCCCAGTCATCGGCCTGGCTTTCGATGCTGTTCAGCACCTGGTCGATCAACGCAAGAAATTCGGTTTCGGTCATAATCGAGCCTGCAAGATTTAGGAGTTCCCAGTGTTCCACTTGGCATTTCGCCGCATGGTCCTTCGCATTGTAGCCACGCTGCTGGCGACCGGCATGGTTGCCGCCTGCGGGTATAAAGGTCCCTTGTACATGCCGACGCCGGACGGCAAGCCGCCCTCGCGTACGGAGCAACCGCCGCAGACGGTCATTCCGCCGGCGCCATCGCTGCCATGACACCCCGATTCCCCGCGCAGCCTGAACTGGCCGGTCATCCGTACTTCCAGTTCCGCAACAATGTCCTGTACGCCGAGGACGTGCCGCTGGACCACCTGGCCGAAAAGCTGGGCACGCCGCTGTATGTGTACTCGCGCGCCGCGCTCAAGGCTGCCTGGGAATCCTACCGCAACGCCGTCGGCCAGCATCCGGTGCTGGTCTGCTACGGCATGAAGGCCAATTCCAACCTGGCCGTCCTGAAGGAATTCGCGCGCCTGGGCGCGGGCTTCGACATCGTTTCCGGCGGCGAACTCAAGCGCGCCCTGGCGGTGGGTGCGGACCCGTCCAGGATCGTGTTTTCCGGCGTGGGCAAGCAGGCCTGGGAAATGCGCGCCGCGCTCGCGGCCAAGGTCAAGTGCTTCAACGTCGAGTCCGAAGCCGAGCTACGCCTGCTATCGACAATCGCGCATGGCATGGGCCTGCGCGCACCCGTCTCGCTGCGGGTGAACCCGGACGTGGACGCGCAGACGCATCCCTACATCTCCACCGGCCTGAAGGAGAACAAGTTCGGCATCGCCATCGAGTCGGCGCTGGACGTCTACCGCCTGGCCCAGTCGCTGCCGGCCTTGGAAATCGTGGGAGTGGACTGCCATATCGGTTCGCAGCTCACGGATATCAGTCCCTATTTCGACGCGCTGGAAAAACTGCTGGACCTGATCGAAAAGCTGGATCAGGCCGGCATCCGGATCGCCCATCTGGACCTGGGCGGCGGCCTGGGCATCCGCTATACGGATGAAATTCCGCCCTCGCCCCAGGCCCTGCTGGACCGTGTCTTCGAACGCCTGAACGCGCGCGGCTTCGGCCATCTGCACCTGGTGCTGGAGCCCGGCCGCTCGCTGGTGGGCAACGCCGGCGTGCTGCTCACGCGGGTCCAGTACCTGAAGCATTCGGAAGCGCGCAACTTCGCCATCGTCGACGCCGCCATGAACGACCTGCTGCGTCCCGCGCTGTACGAAGCCTTCCACGGCGTGCGCCCCGTGCATCCGCGCGCGGGCGACGAAACCCTATACGACATCGTCGGCCCGGTCTGCGAAAGCGCCGACTGGCTGGCCCGGCAGCGCAAGCTGGCCATCCAACAGGGCGACCTGCTGGCGGTGGAGTCCGCGGGCGCCTACAGCATGGCCATGGCCAGCAATTACAACGCCCGCCCCCGCGCGGCCGAAGCCATGGTCGATGGCGACAAGTACTACGTCGTGCGCCAGCGCGAAACGCTGGAAGACCTGCTCAAGGGCGAGTCCACGCTGCCCTGAGGGGCTGCCGCCACTCGCGGCACGGACCGCGCGCCGCAGGCGGGCCCGATACCCAATCGTTCACTCGAACTCATGCGTAATGGAAGCCGGACGGCCGGCCGCCACCGTCAGGGTCATGCGGTAGTCGCCCGCTGATGCGTTGCGCACCGTCACCTGGTAACGGCCGGGCGGCAGGGACAGTTCGCGCAGCGGCGGGCTGACGCCGCGCGAGCGGCCATTGACCAGCACCTCTCCCCATGGACGCACGGCCACGCGCACCGTGACGGGCGCCGCCTGAGGCGGCGGGGTCACGGGCGCGGCGGGGGCTGCCGCGGCTTCAGGCTCAGAGGCGCTTTCTGGTTTTGGGCCGGCGGACGGCATGGCGGAGCCTATGGCCGCGGCCTGCGGCGGCGAAGCTGGTACGGCCGCGGCGGGGGAATCTGGCAAGGTCGGTGGAGCCGGCGCGGGCGCGGGTTGCGGCTGTGATTCCGACTGCGGCCGGGGTTGCGGCGGCGGTTGGGACGGTGGCTCCGATTGCGGCTGGGGTTGCGGCTGGGGTTGGGGTTGGGGCGGCGCGATGCCAGCCAGTTCGACCGGCGGCTGTGCCGGCCGCAGCCATGCATATCCCCCCGCCGCGAGCAGCAGAAGGCCCGCCACGGCCAGCGGCAGCATGCGCCGCGCCGGCCCCGGGTGTTCGGGCCGCATCGCCGTCAGGCGCGCCGCAGCCGGCGGTGGATCGTCAAACTCGTCGGCGGGCGTCTCCGCCATCAATGAAGGCGCGGCCGTGTCCGGCTCCGGATCCTCCATCGGACCGGGTACGGAAGCCGCCGCAGGCGCCGGCACCGCCGGCGGGATCACCCCCATCGCCGCAGCAAGCGCCGCGGCTGTGCGCGGCCTCGCCTGCTCGTCCATCGCCAGGCCCTCGTCCACGGCGGCGCAGAACGCCGCGCGATAGGCGCCCGGCTGCCATGCATCCAGAGGCAGGCAATCGTCGCGCACGCGGCGCGCCAGCGCGCCTGGCGGGGCCGCGCCCGTCGCCAGGAAGTACGCCAGCGCCGCCAGCCCGTACACGTCCGTCCAGGGGCCGCAAGAATGGCCCGGATCGTCCGTGTACTGTTCGAACGCGGCGTAACCGGCATGGCGTGCGGCGTCTTCATCATCGGGCGCCGCATCGGAAGGCGGCGCCAGGACGGCAAAATCCTGTCCGTCACGGACCACGGCATCAGGGCTGATGCCGCCATGCGCCCTGCCGGCTTCGTGCATGGCGGCCAGGGACGCGGACAAGCCGGCGACGACTCGCAGAATCTCCTGTTCACGCAGCCGCCCGGGCGCCAGGCGCAGGATATCGTCCAGGCGTGCCGCATCTGAAGCGGCCGGGAAGCCTGCCGCGCCCGGCTCAGGCGGCACAGCTGAAGTTCGTAGCATGCGCGGTCCTCCGGCAGTTTCAGGGATGCCAGGTCGGCAGGGATGAGAACAGCCTGGCGAACAGCGTCGCGTTCAACGCGCCGCCATGGATGTAGGTCTGCAATGCCGCGCCGTCCGCCTGGTTGGTCCACCAATAGCTGGTGTGGGAACTGGGGTTGAAGCAGAACGGCAGATCGGGCCAGGCGCCCAGCGCGCGGCGCGCCAGCGGCGCGGAGTCCTGCTCCCGGCCGGCGCTCAGGATGTCCATGATGTCGCTGCCGCCGCGCGGCGCGGCGGCGCCCGGCGCCGCGGCAGGCGTACGCACCTGCTGCAGGCTGCGGTCGAACTGTTCCGCCGGGCAGCCATGACGCACCGCCGCCAGCATGCTGGCGCCGATCTGCCGGTAGTAGTCGCTGGCGCCATCCAGGATGCTGCTGTGGTATTGCGCGGGCGGCACGGCCATGACCACGCACAGCGGATAGCCCCGGCCCACCCGGTCGCGGCTGGGCGTGATGCAGCCCAGCTGTGCGACGCCCGCGCCCGGCCCGGCCGGAATCGCGAAATTCCAGATGGGCGCCGACGCGAAGCCGCGCGCGGCATTGATGTCTGGCGCCTGCTTCAGCGCCGCCAGCCCGAACTGCAGCCAGCGGTCCCACCAGGTGATCAGCTCACGCGGCAGGCGCCGGTGCACGAAGTCGCCCGCCGCCGGAATCTTGCCGTACCAGCCCACACGCCCACGCTCCACTGCTAGCTCCATGTCCTTGTCCTGTTCACGACGCGCCCGGGCAGGCAAACGCCTGCATCTCGCCCAGATGGAAAGGGCTCTTGACGCTGCTGGCGGTGATCTCCAGCACCACCTTGCGTCCGCCCAGGTCGAATGTGGCCAGCGTGACCTCCGGCGTGGCCCCGCGCCGCAGCTGGGCGCGGTCCAGCATGCGGTTCAGCGCCCAGGGACCGGACGTGGTCATGCCCGCCGCCCCGACCTGTGGCGTAAGCTCGATGCGCACCTGGTTGCTGCCGCGGGGACCGGGCCACTGCACCGTGGTCGCCACCTGCGGGCCGTGCGCGTAGCGCACCGCCTGGCCGTCCACGTCCATCACGAACTGGGTAATGCCCGCGTCCATTTCCACGGGCTTGATGGCCACCCGGTACGAGGGCATGGGGTTGCCTGCCATGAAGTACACGTCGCGGATCACGCCCGCGCGCTGGAACGCGTCCAGCGTGGCGGAGTTCTCCCCCGACTTGCCGTCGATGCCCGGTTTGAAGCGCCACCGCTGTCCGGAAACGTCGATCTGGTTCGCCAAATTCTTCTGGAAGAAGTCGTCCATCAGGCCGTTGGGCCCGAACAGCCGCGCCATGTCGTTGGGCGCCACGTCGCGCGCCGAACGGCTCGAAAACGGATAGCGTCCGGCCACCGACTGGCCGCAGAACATGCCGATGGTGGCGGACACGGTCTCGCCCATGCGCGCGCGGGCCACGTCGGACACCTCGCCGGACGCGTTCACCGATAGCGCATTGAGCACGTCGCGCAGCGGCCCCGGCAAGCGGCCCGCCTCGGCCCGCAGCTTGGTCACGGAATCCGAGCTGGGCGCGGGGCTGCCGCTGCGCAAGGCCGCATCCGCCGCCGTCAGGTAGGTATAGAGCTCGTTGATGAGGCCGGTGGTGGCGGCGATCGGCGAGGTGGCGCCGGCCGCCGCGCCCTCGCCTTCGGCCAGCCGGCGGTACGGCTCGAAATGCTGGTCCACGATGCGCTCGAGCTTCTCGTCCGTGGCGTCGGCCCGCATGGCCGCGCCAGGTCCGGTTGGCCCGAACATCTGCTCCAGCGCCTCGCGCGTGCTGCTGACGCGGTCGCGCGCCTGGTCCACCAGCGAGCGGTCATCCTTGCCGGTATCGCGCAGCAAGGAGGTCTCTCGCGCAACGCCGCGCACCAGCTGCACCAGCGGCGACTCCGGCGCGGACAAGGTGCGCGCCATCTGGATGTTCTGCAGCAGCGACTTGCTTGGCGCCAGTTGCATATCGTTCAGATAGCCGTCCCACTGGGCCACGTAATCGTTCATGTACAAGCGCTTGATGTCCACCACCAGCTGGCGTTGCGCCGTCTGGTCCAGCTGGCTGCGCAATGGGATGTTCAGGATCCACGCATCATCCGAACGCAACACCTCGGCCACGCCGGTCACGCGCTTGTTGAAGACGTCCCAATAGCCGCGATAGCTGTAGAGCGCGGGAATGCCCTGGCTCAACGGCTTGCCGCTCTTGCGCACGAAGACGGCGCTGGCCTGCGCGCCGCCCAGCGTCACCACCGTGATCTCGGGCGCCGCATCGGCGTTGGCCAGGGTACGGCGCAGCCGGCTGTACGCGCGTTGCGCCAGCGTGTAGCGCGCCAGCTTCTCGCGCGCCTGGGCCACCAGCGCGTCGTCCTTGGGAAACGGCGAGGCCAGCACGTGGCTCTGCGTCAGGTTGCGCAGGTGCAGCGACAGCTGTTCGTACTGGCGCCGCGTGTAGCCTTCAGGCAGGGTGGCCTGCATGTCCGAGAGCAGCCACGCATGCATGAACTCCGCATCGTAGCGCTCGGCCTCGTACAGCATCAGGTAGGCCCGCAGCGCCTCGTAGGAATACTCCAGGTCGCTGGCCGAGGCGTCGCGCAGGGCCGTCTCGACGCGCCGCGCCACCTGCGGCAGCAGCACCTGGTCCAGCGTATTGCCGTACACGCCCTGCGCCGCCGCCCGCAGCTTCTGGCCCTGGTAGAGGCCATAGCGATAGCTCAGCGGCGGATTGTCGATCTCGAAGCCCTCGTGCTGGGGCAGGTACCAGAGGCTGTCCAGGAACGGCATCAGCCCCAACAGGTCGCCGGTGCGCGTGATCTTGATGTCGCGGCTCAGCTTCTCCACCGCCGGCACCCGCCGCGCCACTTCTTCCACGTAATCCGCGTTGTTGCGATAGCTCATGGCCCAGCCCGCGACCAGGGCCAGGAAGGCCGCCGTCACCAGGCCGTACCCCGCCCAGTGCAGCTGCCGATAGCGGCGTTCCCAGCGCAGGTTGCGGCTGGCCAGGCCCGCCTCGCGGAAGATGACGTCCTGCAGCAGGTTCTTCAGGAAGTAGCTGCGTCCTTCCGCCTCACCCGGCACGCTGGCCGCGGGCGCGGCGCCGCCGTCGATGCGCAGGTAGCGCTTCAGATGGCCAGTCACCTGGTCGAAGGTCTCTCCGCCCTGCGTGCCGCTGGTGAAGTAGACGCCTCGCGGGATCACGCGCGCCTCGAACTTCGAGGTCGCGAACACGTCACTCAGGAAATGGCCCAGGATGGCCTGCAGGCCCGCGAACTGCTGCGGCAGCATGTAGGCCAGCGCGCGCCGCGCCGGATCGCTCTCTGCCGCCACCACTTCAGGCAAGGCGTCATCCAAGCGCCGCTGCAACAACGCATATTCTTCGTGAAAGGCTTCATACAGGTCGAAACCCGGCTCCTGCGCGCGCGCATACGGCAAGGTGAAGCCCCAGATCTGCGCCAGCTCGTCGCGGGTAAAGGAAGCGAAGTACTCTTCGAAGCCCGACAGCAGATCCGTCTTGGTCACCAGCACGTACACCGGGAACGCGATGCCCAGCTGCTCGCGCAATTCCTGCAGGCGGCGCCGCAGCACTGCCGCATGCTGCGCGCGCTCCGCGTCGGACGCCGACAGCAGGTCTTCGACGCTGACGGTAAGCATGGCGCCGTTGATGGGCTGGCGGCCGCGGTACTTGGACAGCAGGCCGAGAAAGCCGCGCCACTCTTCTTCGTCTCCGGTCGGATCGCTTTCGTGCGTGGTGTAGCGCCCCGCCGTGTCCAGCAGCACCGCATCGTCGGTGAACCACCAGTCGCAATTGCGGGTGCCGCCCACGCCGCGCAAGGCCACCTTGCCGTAGCGTTCGGCCAAGGGAAAGTTCAGCCCCGAATTCACCAACGCGGTGGTCTTGCCCGCGCCCGGCGCGCCGATGATCACGTACCAGGGCAGCTGATACAGGTACTGCTTGGAGAACCGGTCGAGCGCGCCGCGCCTGCCGCGGCTCTCGAAGCGGGTCTTGCGCAATAGTTCCACGGCCTCGTGAAAGCGCGCTTCCAGCTGGCGTATCTCATCGTTGCCGGCGGCTTCCTCCAGCGGCTTTTCCGCCTTGGGTCTGGGCCGCCGCAACTGGCTCAGCAGCTGCGCGTTCAAGCGCCCTTCGCGCCATTTGCGCCACAACAGCCGCAGCAGCCAGATCGCGAACATCGCCACGATGACAGCGATGCGCACCGTTTCGCTTTCCAGCGGGCGCACCGTGCCGATGGCGATGAGAGGCCCCGCGATCCAGATCAGCACCGCCAGGGCCACCAGCCCCAGGAAGTTCCACACGCGGCGGCTGAAGAACCATCCGAACAGCCTGTAGATCATTCCTGTCCTCCCTGCTCGTGCGCCACCGGCGGCACCAGCACCGTGATCTCCACCCGCCGGTTCAGCGCGCGGCCCGCGGCCGTATCGTTGGGCGCCACCGGATCGGCATCGCCGCGCCCTTCCGCACGCACCCTGGCCGTCTGGCCCAGGCGCTGCTCCAGCATGTCCTTGACCGCGTCGGCGCGTGCCTGCGAAAGATGCCAGTTGGACGGGAAGCGCGCGCTGCGCATCGGTGTGTTGTCGGAGTAGCCGCGCACCAGGATGCTGCCCTGCGTCTCGCGCAAAGCGTCGGCCACGCGCGACAGCACCGGCAGGTACTGGTCGCGCACGGAACTGGCGCCGGATTCAAATACGCCGTCGCCCCGCAGCACCACCACGCTGCGGTCCACCTCGTCGCGCACGGTGACCAACTGGTCGCGGATCTCGGGCGCCAGGAACACCGCCAGCCGCGGCGCGGGCGCGGGCCGCTTCACGGTGGTCGGGGCGATCTGTACGGTCGGCGGACGCAGCTTGGCGATGGACGCGAACACGGCGTCGGATTCGCTGCCCAGGCGCCAACCCAGGCCCCAATACAAGGCCAGCGCCAGGACGGCAGCCAACGCGCCGAACACCCATAGCGGCACGGGCAGGCGGCGCAATGGCGTCTGCGCCGGCTCGTCGCGCCAATGCGGAGACAGCGCCAGCGGATAGTCGCCGCGCGCGCCGCGCAGGATGCGCAACAGGCGCTGGCGCAGCGTTTCCAGCTGCGAACGGCCGTTGTCGATGACGCGATAGCGTCCCTCGAAACCCAGCAGCAGGCAGTAATACAGCAATTCCAGCAGATCCAGGTGCTGCCCCGGGTTCTGCGACAGCTTGGCCAGCAGCTGGAAGAACTTCTCTCCGCCCCAGGTCTCGTTGTGGAACGTGACCAGCAGGCTGTGCGCGGACCATACGCCGCCCCCGCCCCATGGCGTAAGCGCCGCGGCCTCGTCCAGCGCCGTGCACAGGCAATAGCGCGCACCCAGTATGGTTTCGTTGGGGATGCCCGCCTGCTGCGCGCGCAGCTCGAATTGACGCACCTCGTCCAGCAAGTGCTCGCGCAGCATCGCGGGCGAGGGATGCGTCGCCGTGGCGCGTATCTGCGGAATCAGGTCCAGCAGCGGGTTCGCCGCCGCCACCAGCGGATTGGCGCCGCTGATGACGTAGTCGTGAGGCCGCAGCCTGCCCGCCGTATTGGCGGCGCCTTCGCCGATGCCGCCCGGGGGGCCGGCCAGCGTGTGATCCGAAGCATGCATAGTTGTCTCCGCCTGGTTTGACCGCGCTCAGTCGCGCAGCGCCCAGAACTCCATCGTCAGCCCGGGAAAATCGCCCGCCAGATGCAACGCGAGCGCGCCGGTGCGCTCCAGCTGCTTCCAGAACTCGCCGCTCTTATCCAGTTCGAAATAGACATGTCCGGCGCTGTACGGAATCTGCCGCGGCGCCACGGGCAGCGCGCGCACGCCGACGCCCGGCAATTGCAGGTGCACCAGGTCGCGGATGCGCTCCACCGGACCGATCTTGACCTGCGCCGGAAAGCGCGCCCGCACGGTCTCCACGCCCATGTCCGCATGCACCGCCAGCACGAAGCCGGCCGACTGCAACAGTTCCGCGTCCTGGATCTGCGCCACGCGCACGCCCTGGCCGCGGTCCTGCAGCGGTATCTGCAAGGCGCGCTGCTCCAGCACGGCCGACAGCGATCGGCGCAGCTCATTCATCAACGGCGTGAAGCTGCCCTGCAGATCGTCGTGCACGTAGTCCGGCAGCACGCCGGGCCGCCGCGTGGCGGACGTGAAGGTGGCCAGGTCGCAGGCCAGCATCAGCCAGTCGTGGAACAGGCGTTCGGGATGCTGCGCCGGAAGCTGCCGCGCATGCCAGATCGAACCCATGTAGCGGTTGACGGTCTCCAGCAGCATGAAGTCCGACACCTCGGAAACGCCGCCGCGGCCGGGCTGCGACAGGCGCGAGGCCAGCGCCTCGCTGCGCGCGTCGAGCAGCCCCTGCAGTTCATCGACGAAGCCGCGCAGGACCGGATGCTCGCCCGCCGCCAGCCACGGCGCCACATAGCCTTCGTCCAGCACCACCCGGTTGTCCGAACGCCGCTCCAGCACGCGCGCCACCCCCAGGCCCAGCCAGTCGTCGGTAAGTTCGTCTTCCAGCATCAACCGCAGCCGCAAGCGTCCGAGCTGCATCAGGACGGGTTCCAGAGCCACGGAGCCGCTGTCTTCCACTTCGGCTTCGTGCACCAGATAGCGCGCCAACGTGTCTTCCTCGCCTTCGTAGATGACGTCGCTGGCGCCGGCGCGCACGCGCGGCAGGGCCAGCACGACGCGCGCGCCGCGCGTCTGCGCCGGCACTTCGAACGCCGCGGGCGCCGCGTCCGGATGCGAGAAATCAAAAGGCGTGCCGTCGGGCATGACGCCTTGCGCCCTGATCACCGCCACCTTGCCGATCGCCAGCGCGTCGCGGTCCAGCGACAGCTGGCCAAAGCCCCAGAAGCATCCCTGGAGCATGGCTGCGCGTTGCTGCGCGGTGTGCAGCATATGGCGTTCAAACTGCTGGAAATGCTGCGGCCGCAGGAACATGCCCTCCGACCAGATCACTTTGTCTCTGCTCACCATGTGCGGTTCTCTTCGCTTCTAAAAGGGCCACCACGAACGGCTGCGATCCACTTCTTCCAGCCCGTCGCGCTTGACCGCGACCTTCACCGTCTCCTCGTTCGGCGAAAACTGCCAGACCTTGTAGATGTTGGTGTTCTGCGCCTCGGGCAACGACACCAGCAGTCGCCACTTGCTTTGCTCCAGTTCGCGATAGGCCGCCACCACGCCCACCACGCGCGCCTCGGCGTTGCCGGGGTACTGCACCACCTTGGTTTCGCCCGGCTTCAGGATGACCTGATCGACATTGAGCAGCTCCGCGCCCAGCGCCGCGTGCGCATCGCCCTGCAGCGTGAAGAAGTCACGCGATTCGAAGATGCTGGCCGATTTCAGTTCATAGATGGTCACCTGCACCGGCGACGGCCTGCCGCTGGCGTTCTGGTTCACTTTCGGATCCGCGCGCAGTTCGATCGCGTACGGCACGGGCACGCGCTTGGCCGTCGACGAACATGCCGCGAGCATCGCCGCCGTCAACGCAGCCGCGAGTATCGCCGCGATGCGCCGCCGTTTCGTCGGAATCACTCGTAGGCATGGACTGCTCATAAGACCTCGGAAATAAAAGTACACACGTCTGTTACGCCGCGACGCATACCTTGCACGGCGGGCCGCTATCATCGGCGGAATGACCAGGCCTACACACTCCGAACGACACGCCCGCGCCATGAAACAGCCCGCACGCATCTGCTTGATATCCACGCTCGCGCTGCTTGCGGCCTGTGCTTCCACCCCATCGCCGCAGGCTGTGGAAGCCTTGCAGCAGGTGCGCGACGAATACGCCGCCAGCCGCTTCGGCGCCGTCGTGCGCACGGTGGCCACTTCCGACGCGCTTGCCACCGCGCCCACGGCCATGCGGGTCGAAGCGCTCAAGCTGCAGGCCTTCAGCTACTGCGTGACCAACTATCGCCAGCTGTGCGAAGACAGCTTCGCGCGCATCCTGCAGTTGCAGCCCTCGTTCCAGCTCGCGCCGAATGAGGCCGGACACCCCCAGTGGGGGCCGGCGTTCCAGGCGGCGCAAGCGTCCCAGACCCGTTAACGCGCCGACGGCGCCCAGGAGACAGGCGTGAAGCTCACCGTGTTCCAGCGTGCCGGCGATCCGGCCTTCGAACCCATCCACGCCGTATTCACGGCGCCCGGCGGCACGGTAGGCCGCAGTCTCGACAACCAACTGGCCCTGCCCGACCCGACGCGCGGCATCTGCCGCGTGCAGGCGGCGATCCGCGTCAATGACGAGGACGCTGGCTTTCTGCTCAACCTGAGCGACATGAGCACGGTCAGCGTCAATGGCCAGGCGCTCGCGCGCGACCAGGAAGTGCCGCTGCATCCAGGCGACGAGCTGCAGATCGGCGACTACCGGCTGCGCGCCGCAGCGGCCACGCCCGAGGCGCCGGCAACCAGCGTGGCCGCCGCGGCCGACGACGACATCTTCAGCGACCTGATCGGCCCGGGCACCCTGCCCGTGGGCAGCGCGCCGGACGTCTCCACGCACCCCTTCGATCTGGACTCCGCGCAAGCGCGCAACCCGGAGGATCCCCTGCGCCACCTGCCGCCCGGCGACGGCGCGGTGTCGCGCCCGCCCACCGATCCGCTGGCGCTGTTCGATGCGCCCGGCGACGGCACGCCCAGCATCTTCTCGGACGGCACCCCGTCCGCCCTGCCCGCCCACGACGCGCTGGCCGAGCACCGCACTCATCCCGTCGACGACACGCTGGGCCGCCCGCGCGACGCGGCAGACGCCCGCAGCGCGTCCAACCATCTGCGCGAGATCGGCGGCTACCTGCGGCCCGCGCCCGTCAAGCCCGAGTCCGGCGACGAGAACCGTTGAGGTCTCAGGCGTAGTCATAGCGAAACTCCCCGTCGGCGGCCGACAGGCTTACCTTGCTCAGCCTGCGGTCCTGCATGGAGGCACCCAGCAGTTCCCGGCTGATCCGCGGCAGCACCGTGTTGGTCAGCACGGCATCCACCATGCGCGCCCCAGACTCCACCTCGGCGCAGCGCGCCACCACCAGCGCAGTTGCCTCGGGCGTCACCTCCAGCACGATGCCGTGCTGCTCGAACAGGCGGCGGCGCACGCGTTCGAACTGCAGGTCCACGATGCGCGCCAGCATGGCGTCCGGCAGCGGCAGGTAGGGCACCGCGACCAGCCGCCCCAGCAGCGCGGCCGGAAAGGCTTGCAGCAGCGGCTCGCGCAATGCCGCGGCCAACGCGGCTGCGTCGGGCAGCAGCTCCGGATCACGGCATAGAGCCGCAATCCGTTCCGCGCCCACGTTGGAGGTCAGGATGATCACCGCATTGCGGAAATCGATGTAGCGCCCCTCGCCGTCCTCCATCCAGCCCTTGTCAAAGACCTGGAAGAAGATCTCGTGCACGTCGGCATGCGCCTTCTCCACCTCGTCCAGCAACACCACGCTGTAGGGCCGCCGGCGCACGGCCTCGGTCAGCACGCCGCCCTCGCCATACCCGACATATCCCGGCGGCGCGCCCTTGAGCGTGGACACCGTATGCGACTCCTGGAACTCGCTCATGTTGATGGTGATCAGGTTCTGTTCGCCGCCGTAAAGCGCCTCGGCCAGCGCCAGCGCGGTCTCCGTCTTGCCGACGCCGCTGGGACCGCAGAGCAGGAACACGCCTACCGGCTTGTCCGGGTCGGTCAGGCCGGCGCGCGAAGTCTGGACGCGGCGCGCCACCGCATCCAGCGCTTCACGCTGGCCGATCACCCGCGCCGAAAGCGTATCCGCCAGGTCCAGCACGGCGCGCGCCTCGTCCCGCAGCATGCGGCCCACGGGTATGCCGGTCCAGTCGGCCACCACCGCGGCCACGGCGGCGGCATCGACCGCGCAATGCACCATCGCCGTCTCGCCCTGGCTGGCCGTCAGCGCTGCACGCGCCTGCGCCAACGCGTGGCGCTGATCTTCCTGGGCGTCGGAGGACGCGAGTTCCAGCGTCTGGCGGAGTGTCAGCACGCGCTCGGCCAGCCCGCGCTCGGAATCCCAGCGCTCCGCCAGCGCCCGCTCCTCTTCCGCCGCGACGGCCTGCTCCGCCGCCAGCCGTTCGATCCGCTGCGCGTCGCCTTCTCCCAGACACAGCTCGCGTTCGGCGATGCGTAGCGCCAGCTCCAGCGCCTGCACCCGCCTGCGCGCGTCCTCCAGGCTGGGCGGTGCCGCATGCTGGCTGACCG
The DNA here is from genome assembly GCF_029839485.1 of Achromobacter sp. GD03932. Taxonomy (NCBI): domain Bacteria; kingdom Pseudomonadati; phylum Pseudomonadota; class Betaproteobacteria; order Burkholderiales; family Alcaligenaceae; genus Achromobacter; species Achromobacter sp. GD03932. The sequence continues at coordinate 85,902 of NZ_JAOCAT010000010.1, read as the reverse complement.
CGACGCGCGCGCAGGCCGTGTCCAGCAATGCGACGGCCTTGTCGGGCAGCTGGCGCGCCGGAATGTAGCGGTGCGACAGCGTCACCGCCGCTTCGATCGCCTCGTCCAGCAGCAGCACGCCATGGTGCGCCTGCAGCGTTTCAGCCAGCCCGCGCAGCATGCCGAATGCGCGCGCCTCGTCGGGCTCGTGCACTTGTATGACCTGAAAGCGGCGGCTCAATGCGGGGTCTTTCTCGATGTACTTCTTGTATTCCGACCAGGTGGTGGCGCCTATGGTGCGCAGTTGGCCTCGCGCCAGCGCCGGCTTCAACAGATTGGCCGCGTCTCCGGTGCCTGCCGCGCCGCCCGCGCCCACCAGCGTATGGATCTCGTCGATGAACAGCACCACCGGCTTCTCGCTGGCCTGCACCTCGTCGATGACGCCGCGCAGCCGCTGCTCGAATTCGCCCTTCACGCCCGCGCCCGCCTGCAGCAGGCCGATATCCAGCAGATACAGCGTCACGTCGCGCAGTTGCGGCGGCACCTCGCCTGCCGCCAGGCGCAGCGCCAGCCCTTCCACCACGGCTGTCTTGCCGACGCCGGCCTCGCCGGCCAGCAACGGATTGTTCTGCCGCCGCCGCGTCAGCACGTCAATGAGCTGGCGGATTTCCTCGTCGCGCCCGGACACAGGGTCGATCTCGCCCGCGCGCGCCCGCGCAGTCAGGTCGACGGCGAACCGCGCCAGCGCGGAACCGCCCGCGTCCGGCGCCCCGGCAGCGGCGACGGATGCAGTCTCGGCCGCGTCTTCCGGCGAGCCCTGCACGATCTCCGGCAGCTGTTCCAACAGCGTGTCTGGCGCGATGCGCGAGAACTGGGCCGACATGCCCAGCAGCACATGGCGCAGCGCGTAGGTCCGCGCCAGTCCCGCCAGCAGATGGCCGCTGCGGATGCGCGCCGCGCCATAGCGCAGCGAGCCCAGCACCCAGGCTCTTTCGACCGCATGGTCGATGTGTTCGGACAGGTCGGAAACCGAGCCCGCGCCGGCCGGCAGGCGGTCGAGCTCCGCGGTCAGGTCGGCCTGCAGGATGGCCAGGTCCAGCCCGAAGCGGCGCGCGATGCGGTGCAGGTCGCTGTCTTGCGCGTGCAGGATCTGATGCACCCAATGCACCAGCTCCACATAGGGATTGCCGCGCAGCTTGCAGAACGCGGTGGCGCCCTCCAGCGTCTGGTAGAGCAGCGGATTGAGCTTTCCGAAGAGGTCGATGCGGCCGATATCGGACATGGCATGGTGGCGCGTCATACGCGCGTCGTCGTTGAGGTTGAGGCCGGCGCACGGCCACGTGGCGGCCGAGCGCCGCGGCTTTCGTAGTCCAGCAGGAGATCGCCCGCCTCGCCTTGTTCGGGCCGGCGCCTGCCCAGCCACGACGACAGGCCCAGCGGACGACTTGCGCCCAGGCTCAGTCCGCGCGCGTCCTCCGCACGCAGCACCGGTCTCAGGTCCCAGGCCAGCTCCATGCCGATGTAATGCCTGACCCAATGCGTCAGTTGGCGGGCGCGTGCGCCTCCCGGCAGAAAGCTCTGGTAGTCCTCCAGCGCCAGCGGGCCGATCTCGATGCGGAACTTGTGCTGGGCATCGCGCACCGCCACGCCCAGCACCGTGTCGCGTCCCAGTCCCGCAAAGCCGCCCAGGCCCAGACGCTGCCCGGGCTCCAGGCGGATCCATTGCGGCACGAACTCGCGGATACGCACGGGCAGGCCAAAGAACGATTGCAGGATGTGCTTGAGTCCTTCGGGGTTGCGGGTCTGCCGCGTCAGGTGGCCCGCCATGTGGTACTTGGCGTGGTCCAGCACCGCGTCGCGGCGCCGCATCGACGGTTCGCCCATGTGCAACAGGCTGGCTACGTAGCGCGTAAAGCGCTCGTCCTTGCGGTCCAGGCTGACCGTGCTCTGCGCGTCCGCCCAGGCGCGGTAGAACAGCAGGATGAGCCGGTGATGGAACACGTCGGCAAATGCGGACAGCGTGCGGTCGCCGTGATGCGCCAGGCGCTCGCGGGCATGCTCCGTCAGGTGCAGGGGCAAGGGTCCGTTGGGACCGAACAGGCCGAAGCTGTAGATCGACAGTTCCGCGGGCCGCCCGCCCGTCGCGGCGCGCGCGGCGGCCACGGTCGACGGCGCGAACGCCATCGACGGCTCCTGCCGCAGCCGCACGGGTTCGTGGCGCGCAACCGTATCGCGTCCCAAGGGCTTGCGCGCGCCCGAGAGCGCATCGATCCAGCGCAAGGCATGGAACAGGTCATGGGCGTACGGTTCACGCTCGACTGCGCGCCACCATTGCGCCAGCGCGCCAACAGGCGCGGCGGACGGATGGACGGGATCGGCGACGGGCTGGGCGATATCCACCGTCCTACCCCATGTGTATCTGCTTGGCGTCCACCTTGACCAGGTCGCCGCCCGTCACCACCGTGTAGGCCGCGTGCAGCCGCGCGCTCTGCTCGGCCTGGAAATCGATGGCGCCGGCGCGCACCTGGTCCATCTCGCTGACGCTGCGCTGCGACAGCCGCGCCATCAGCGTCATGCGGTCCATCACCGCCTCGTAACTGCGGCCCACCAGCCGCACTTCACCCACAGTGGCATGCAGCTGCTTCGCCACCATGCGCATGCTGCCGCAGGTATGGCGTTCCTCTCCGGCCTCTACCGCGTACTCGGGCGCCCGCACGCGCACGGCGCTCTCGCCCTCCAGCAGCACGCCGCCGCTGCGCGAGCGCAATACCAGATCGCCCTCGGCTTGCAGCGTGGCGCGCGCGGGATCGGCCTGCACGGTCACGGCGATCAGGTAAATGCGGGCGGGGTCCGGGCCGCTGATCAGCACCTCGTCGCCCGGCTGCGGCTCCAGCAGGCAGCTGGCGGCGCGCTGCACGGTCCAGACGCGGCCATCGCAGGCCACGGCATAGCTGCCGTCGTCTTCGCGGCGCAGCAGTTCGCCCAGCAAATGGACGGGGTCATAAGCCATGCGGCTAAGATGTGCGGCGGACTTCATCACGCGCTCCTTTTAGTGTGCACAGCCCCTAGACCACGGGCCGGCGTCCCATGCGGGGCTTGTAGCGGGCGATCTCGCCGCGCTGCAGGGTCGACAGGACCAGCTCCGACATCAGGTTGATCGATACATGGCGTGCGAAGAACTGCTCCAGCACGGCGCCAAACAGATAGGGGCTGATGCCCGAAAACGCGGTCTCGTCCACCTGCAGCGCGATGCGCACGCCGCGCCCGTGGACGATGGGGCCGGGCACGGGCAGGCGGTGATGCACCGGCGTCGCGCTGACGTGCCGCAGGCCCGCGATGTGCCGGCGCATGCCCGGCTCGGCCAGGTTGCCGTACACATGCAGCATCTCGCGCAGGGTCTGCGCGCCCTGCTCGGCGTCCAGGTCGGTCAGGCTGAGGTAGTTCAGGCCCAGGTGGCTGATCAGGTGCCAGGTAGCGGCGTTCTCGGCCAGCGCCACGCGCGGCCGTGAGGGCCCGTGCAGCACCTTGACCGCGCGCACCGGCGCCGACACGCGCAAGGTCATGTCGGTGTCGCCGCCCAGCGGCAACAGCAGCGCCAGATCGCGATTGGTGCACAGGGTTTCCAGGGTCAGGTGGCGCAGGTCGCCCGAGAACGGCGCCTCACGCCGGTCCACCAGCGACAGGAACACTTCGCTGCCGATGTAGCCGCTGCGCGTGCCGTTGCGTTGCGCGCTATCGGACACCAGCCGCGGCTCGCGGCGCATGGAGAAGTACGCGCCATGCTCGTCGGGGTCGCTGCCCAGCGAACCGTAGAACGGCCGGAACTCCTGCTCCTGCCGTTGCGCGGCAGCATGGCCCGCGACGCGCGTCACGCCGTAGACCTCGTAGTCCAGCGGGCGGCTGCGGTCGATGACCACGTGGTACTCGGAAGTCCTGGGCGTTACCGCCACGCGGTCCGCCCGCTTGGCGAACAGGTTGATCACCGGCACGCAATGCAGCGCCAAGTTGGCGGCCGATATCGCCCCTTCCAGTTCCGGCGCCGCCATCGAGAACAGCAGGGTCAGGTCGAAAGCACGGGTTTCGCGCTGCGCGCCCTGGGGCAGCGCGGGCGTGCGCAGACCCTGCTTCAATCCGTTGACGCTGAAGAACAGATAGCGTTGCGCAAATGCGAAATACTCCTGCAAGAGGCGATAGCCCTGGAACACGCGGGCGTCGCCCGGCAGCAACGCCTGTTCGTCGGCAAAACCTTCGTGGCGCACCGCGTCCGGCGGCAACCTGTTGATCCATGCCACCGGCCTGGCGGTGTCGTGCCCCAGCACCGCCACGGTATGCCCCATGACGACTTCAAGCAGACGCTGCATCTGCAGGTCCTGGCCGTTCAGGTGGAACACCAGCTGATCGAGATCCAGGTCCTCCAGGCGTTGCCCGCCGCAAACCTCTATCCGGATGCGCAGCGCGCTCAGCACGCGCGCAGTGCGCCCGGCCAGGCCCAGCCGCGCCAGCGGCAGATCCTGCGGCGCGGCCGTGAATTCCGCCTGCGTGACCTGCAGCGGCCACAGGCGCAGGGCGTGGCCGGTGGTGAAATCGCACGGCGTCTGCTCGCCGCGCGCCACACGGCCGCGCAACAGCGTGCCGCGCGGCAATTCGAAGCCTCCCGCCAACGTGCCCTCGTTCATGCTGGGCGCGAACTGCACGATGGCCATCGCCGGGGTGGGCGCCAGGTAGTTGGGATACACCACCTCCAGCAGCCGCTGCGAGAAGCGCGGAAACTCGGCATCCATCTTCATATGGATGCGGGCGGTCAGAAAGCTGAAGCCCTCCAGCAGGCGTTCGACATAAGGATCGGCGACCTCCGTGGCATTCATGCCCAGCCGCGCCGCCACCTTGGGATGGGCCTGCGCAAACTCCGCGCCCAGCTCCCGCAGATAGACCAGTTCCCGGTTGTAGTAATCCAGCAGCCGATCGTCCATCAGGCACCGCCCAGATCGCGCAGATCCATGTGGCCGCTTTCCAGGTCGATGTCCGTGCGGAACAGGAACTCGAGCGGCTGCGGCACGCACCACAGCATGCCGCGTATCTCCAGGCTCAGCACATTGTGGTGCTCCAGCGTGCCGGCATCGGACACGCAGCGCACTTCCACCGACGAATCCAGGATGCGTGGCTCGAACGCGGCGATCGCTTCGCGGATCGACTCCTCGACGTCGATCCAGTCGATCTCCGACATGCGCTTCCCGGCCATGGCGCGCACGCCGAAGTTCAGCGCCGAGGCGGCCACCGGGCGGTGCGCAGACAGATCCTGGGACGCCTGAAGATTGACGGTATTGAGCAGCCAGCGCAGGTCCCGCAGCACCGCCGCGCGCAGCGCCTCATGCGTCAGCATGGCGTTTTCGCGCGGTTCTTCGCGCTTGGCGGGTTCGTTGTCCATCAGGCGGTCCAGCAGCGACGGCTGCAGCCGGTCGCGCGCCGCGCGCTGGCCGCGCGAGAGCGGCTCCCAATCGCCCGGACGGTCGGCGTGGCCCATCACGCCAGCTCCAGGCTGCGTACCTCGAGCAGCGCAATATCCGCCGCATCCGTCAGCCACATCTTCTGCCCCACGCCCGCGTAGGTATCACGCAGCAACGCGCGCCAGTCGGTCGTCCTGCCCAGCTTGGCCGAGTCGGACAGTTCCACCATGCGCGCGCCGGGCGCCGCGGGGTAGCGCGCCGGCACCAGGCCCTGCCGCACCCGGCCGTCTTCCAGTTCGATCTCGGCCTGCGCCCAGACCAGATCGCACAGGCCTTCCGGCGCAAGCAGACGCACGCGCTTGAGCGCGGCGAAGGGCAACCACACGTAGCGCCCGCCTGCCAGGAACTCGAACACCGGCCCAAGGCGGCTGTCGCCGTCGCAGATCCACTGGAACGGCTGCGCAGTCTCTTGCGCCGCCAGTTCCAGCAGACCGGCGCGCGCGCTGGCATCCTCGAAAGCCTTGCCGCGCAGCTCGGCCGCCTGGGCTGGCGCGGTACCGTCCAGGCGCAGCGCCGATATCATGGCCCGCAGCCAATCGGCGGGTTCGCCCAGCAGCGCGGGTTCGCCTTGCCCGGCAAGCACGGCCTCGCGCTCGCGCTCCGCCGCGATGGCGCTGGCGTAGAGCACCTGCGTCGGTCGCGCCTGCGCGTTCAGATGCCCGCAGACATTGAGCTGCTCGGCCGCGCGCGCCCAATCGCCCTGCACCGCCAGCAGCTGGAACAGCTGGGCGCGCAGGTCCGCGTCGGCGGGCTGCCGGCGCACCTGCGCCTGCAGCTCGTCCAATTGGCCAGCCAGGCTGAGCGCGCCGAAAGGAACCGCGGCGATGGACATGGGTGCCTCCGCCCTAGCCCACTTCCTTGTTCTGCTTGATATCCCAGGCCACCAGGCTTTCCGCGCCCTTGCCGCCCTTGTCGGTCTGCTCCCAGTACTGCTGCTTGACCTTGGCCGCCTGGAACGCGAAGTTCACCACCACGCCTTCGGCGCTGCGGTCCCCGGATATCTGCACCGACGACACCAGCACGTCTTCCAGCGTGATCTTGGAGTATTCGATCTGCTCGCCGCCCGCCTTGCACATGGACAGCTCGATCTTGCTGAGGTGCTTGCCGCTGGCGCAGTGCTTCATCACGGCCGGCGCGGCCTTGTCGATGCGGGCCACTACGTGCAGGTCGTTGAAGCTGGCCTTGCCCGCGCCCAGGCCGCCGCCGCTGGCCAGGTTGCCTGGCTGGGTGGCGCCCCATGAGAAGGACACGATATCGGTCCAGTCCTTGTGGTTGGCGTCCTTGGATTCACCGTTGGCGCCATCGATCTTCATGAACATATCCACTGCCACATCTGTCTCCTGGAGTTATGGGGCACGGTTGCGCCCCGACTTGTCAGCGCCACTCAGCCTTCGTTCTGTTTGAGCGAAGGCAGCTTGGAAACCAATCGCAGCGACACCGTCAGCCCTTCCAGCTGATAGTGCGGCCGCAGGAAAAACTTGGCGGAGTAATAGCCCGGGTTGTCCTCGATCTCCTGCACCTGCACCTCGGCGGCGGCCAGCGGCTTGCGCGCCTTGGTTTCCTGCGAGGAGTTCACGGGATCGCCATCCACGTAATTCATGATCCAGTCGTTCAGCCAGCGCTCCATGTCGTCGCGTTCGCGGAACGAGCCGATCTTGTCGCGCACGATGCACTTCAGGTAATGCGCAAAGCGGCAGCACGCGAAGAGATACGGCAGGCGCGCGGCCAGCTTGGCATTGGCAGAGGCGTCGGCCTCGTAGTAGTCGTGCGGCTTTTGCAGCGACTGCGCGCCGATGAAGGCGGCGAAGTCGGAGTTCTTCCGATGCACCAGCGGCATGAAGCCGTTCTTGGCCAGTTCGGCCTCGCGCCGGTCGCTGATGGCGATCTCGGTCGGGCACTTCAGGTCCACGCCGCCGTCATCGGTGGGAAAGCTGTGGCACGGCAGGTTTTCCACCGCGCCGCCCGACTCCACGCCGCGGATGGAGGTGCACCAGCCGTACAGCTTGAACGAGCGGTTCACGTTGGCCGCCATGGCATAGGCGGAATTGGTCCAGGTGTAGCGGTCGTGATTCGCGCCGTCGGTGTCTTCCTCGAAGTCGAATTCGTCGACGGGGTTGGTGCGCGCGCCGTACGGCAGCCGCGCCAGGAAGCGCGGCATCGCCAGCCCGATGTAGCGCGAGTCCTCGGATTCGCGCAGGCTGCGCCATGCGGCGTATTCCGTGTTGGTGAAGATCTTGGTCAGGTCGCGCGGGTTGGCCAGTTCCTGCCACGAATCCATCTGCATTACGTTGGGCGAAGCGCCCGCAATGAAAGGGCAATGCGCGGCGGACGAGATCTTGGCGATCTCGCCCAGCAGTTCCACGTCGGGCGGGCTGTGGTCGAAGTAGTAGTCGCCGACCAGGCAGCCGATGGGTTCGCCGCCAAACTGGCCGTACTCTTCCTCATACACGCGCTTGAAGATGGGGCTCTGGTCCCAGCCCACGCCCTTGTGCCGCTTGAGCGTGCGGCCCAGCTCCGACTTGGACAGGCACATCACGCGGATCTTCAGAAGCTCATCGGTCTCGGTGTTGGTGACCAGGTAATGCAGGCCGCGCCACGCGCCCTCCAGCTGCTGGAAGTCGGGGTGGTGCATCACGCGGTTGATCTGCTCCGACATCTTGCGGTCGATCTCGGCGATGATGGCCTGGATGGTGCGGTAGGCGTCCGACGACAGGCCGACGCCGCTGTTCTCCAGCGCCTGGTGCGCCAGCGTGCGCACGGCATGCTCCACCGCCTCCTGCGCCTGCTCGGTCTTGGGCTTGAATTCCTTCTTCAGCAGGGCGGAAAGATCGTCCGCCTGCAGGGTCTCGACAGCGCGCGCGTCGGCGCGTTTGGCCACTGCGGTCATGGCATTCTCCGAAAAACGATTCAAGCGGAAATCAGGCGGCCGGATCCTGCGCGGGGGCATCGGATGCGCGCGGATCTTCCTGCGGCTTAGGCGCGGCCGCCAGCGCGTTCATCAGCGCCGGATTCTTGAGCACGCTGCCGATCAATTCCTCGGCGCCGGTCTTGCCGTCCATGTACGTCAACAGGTTCGCCAGCTGGGTGCGCGCACTCAGCAGTTCATTCAGCGCGCCAACCTTGCGGGCTACGGTGGCCGGCGAAAAATCGTCGATGCTCTCGAACGTGACGTCCACGTTCAGGTTGCCTTCGCCCGTCAGCGTGTTGGGTACCTGGAACGCCACGCGCGGCTGGATGGAGCGCATGCGTTCATCGAAGTTGTCGATGTCGATGTCGAGGAACTTGCGCTCGCCCACTTCCGGCTGCGGCGTTTCGGACTTGCCGGCCAGGTCCGCCAGCACGCCCATCACGAACGGCAGCTGGATCTTGCGTTCCGCGCCGTAGATCTCCACGTCGTACTCGATCTGCACCCGCGGCGCGCGGTTTCTTGCAATGAACTTCTGGCCGCTTCCCTTCAGGCTGGTCGCCATGATGTCGTCTCCTCTTGTTGGTGCGGCGGCTGGCCCGCCTTACGGTTCCTGCCGGTTTGCTTCGGACCGCGGCAGCCATGCCTCGAACTGCTCCAGCCCCTGGGGCGCCAGATTCCTGATGATGTCGTGAAAGCTCATCGGGATGAGCTGCTGGGCCCGGCGGATGAGGTAGGGCGCGGGATGGCCGGGCTCGTTGGCCTCGAAGTAGGCGCAGACCTTGGACAGCATCGCCACGGCCTCGTCGCGCGATTGGATGGGCATGTCCCGCCAGCGCGGCGCGCCCTCGGCGGCGGCGGCAAGCGGCATGGCGGCGATGTCGCCGGCGGCCGGCGCATCGTCCGCGGGCATCGCGGCCGGCGGCGCGGGTTGAACGTCCCGCATTGCGTCCAGCACCAGGTCCAGGGTGCGGAGAATGGCGGCGTAATCGGGCGCCCAGGCGGCGCCCAGCTTGTCCGCCACGAGTTTCTGCATGCGCCGCAGCGCCTGGGCGGCCGACTGCAGCGCGTGCGCCTCGGCATTGCCCTGCGCCCAGGCCTGGCGCAAGCGCTCGACCAGGCGCGGCCGTCCGCCAGGATAGGCGTCCGCGTCCTGGCGGCTGCCATCGAGCAGCGCCTCGGTATCGCGCAAGCTCAGTTGCCCGTGCACGCCGCTGACCAGGCTGGCCGAGCGCACGCTGCGCGCACAGCCCTGCATGTCGCCAAAGGCCGCCAGCGCATTCATGCGGGGCATGGGATCGTTTTCGCCGACGCTGTCGAGCCGCGGATGCACCGGCTCCCAATAGCGTTCCAGCGTATCGACGGCCAGCGCCAGGCCGTCGCTATAGCCGGGCAGGCCGCGGATCTCGGTCCAGGCAGAGGTCAACAGGCCGATGATGCGCAGGTCGCGGGTGCGCTCCAGCAGCGCGCGCGCCAGACGTTCGACCTCGCGCCAGTCGGGCGGCTGCGCAGCAATGATGGTCGAGCCGAACTGCTGTTCGTCGCGACCCGCCGCGGCTTGCTGCAGTTGCAGGAAGTCGGCGTCGTATTCGAGGTCTTCCCCGCAGGGCAGACGTGAATCGAGTGTATTGAGGATGTCGGCGAATTCCATAGTCATCAGTTAAATGCCTGCTGGGATGCTGCCTGGATACAACCACTACGCTCCGCGCTGCTTCACGGAAGGGTGAATTCTAGGCATCTCTTTCCGCATGCAACGGCAACCTAACAACTACAGATTTTTCTTACAGATAACTAACACCCGAGTAAATAATTGAACACTTCTCTCCCTGCTGCATTGATTTTTAGACACAGACCTTACGGAATCCAGCCCGGCGCGGAAGGACTGTTACCGAAGCGTAAAAAACACAAAAGCATGTGAGAGCGCTTCTCGGGCGCTTTCGCCCCTGCCTACAATCGGCGCTCACGCTGGCGGCAAGACCGGCGCGCATCAGATCCAGAGACAGATTTCCCCGGCGCAGACCCGTTCGTGACGAGCCCTGCCCGCCCTTTGCAAGCGGCCCCATCGCGTGGCCGGACATCCCATTGCAGTCATCGCGACGCGCTTCACGCGCGGCCGCGAAGAAATCGAAAGCAGCACACGCAGCAACAGGCGAAGCATTCTCATAAGGAGACGGTGAGATGGACCGCAACGTGCCCAGCGAACGTGTCGTCAAGGCGCATACGCCCCTGCCGCCGGAACAACTGAAGTTCCGCGCCATGCACGGCGCCGAGAGCCTTTCGCAGCTGTACGAGCTGGAGATCGAACTGGTCTCGGAATCCTATTCGCTGGACATGAAGTCGCTGCTGGGCAAGCCGCTGACGCTGGAGATCGAAACCGGGTCCGCCGCGCCGCGCTATCTCAGCGGACACATCACGCGTTGCGCGTTGGTAGGCCGCGAGAACAACACCTCGCGCTACACCATCTACCGCGCCACGGTGCGGCCGTGGCTCTGGTACCTGACCCAGACCTCGGACAACAAGATATTCCAGAACAAGAGCGTGCCCGACGTCATCCGGGAAGTGCTGAAGGACTACGACTATCCCATCGAGTTCAAGCTGGTGGACAGCTACCGCAATTGGGAATACTGCGTCCAGTACCAGGAAACCGACTACGCCTTCATCAGCCGCCTGATGGAGCACGAGGGCATCTACTTCTGGTTCAAGCACGACAAGGGCAAGCACACCCTTGTCCTCACCGACGACATCACGCAGCACGAGCCCGTCTCCGGCTACGAGCAGATTCCCTATTACGGGCCGGACCGCATCACCATCCCGCGCGAAGACCATGTCTACAAATGGGAAGTGGCCGAACAGATCACGCCCGGCGCCTTTGCCACCACGGACTATCACCCGCTCACGCCCGCCGCCAGCCTGGAAGCGCGCCGCAACAACCCCGGCGCCCACGATCACGGCGACCTGGAAATGTACGAATGGCAAGGCGGCTACACCAACCCCGATGACGCGGAACACTACACCCGCGTGCGGCTTGAAGACCTGCAATGCCGAAAGGAGCAGAGCGCAGGCGGCTCCAACGCCCGCGGGCTGGCCACGGGCCATCTCTTCACGCTGCGCAATCATCCGCGCCAGGCCGAGAACCGCGAGTACCTCGTCGTCAGCACCTACTACCGGATCCGTGAAACAGGCTATGCCAGCGGCCAGCCCGATCCCGGCGACTTCGACCTGGAATTCGTCGTGCTGCCGTCCAGCACCCAGTTCCGCGCGCCGCGCGTGACTCCCGTCCCTCGCACCCATGGCCCACAGACCGCCACGGTAGTGGGCAAGGAAGGAGAGGAAATCTGGACGGACAAGATGGGCCGCATCAAGGTGCAGTTCCATTGGGACCGCTACGGCAAGAAGGACGAGAACAGCTCGTGCTGGGTGCGCGTGTCCAGCCCCTGGGCCGGCGGCGGCTTTGGCGGGATCCAACTGCCGCGCGTGCGCGATGAAGTGATCGTCGACTTCATCGGCGGCCAGCCCGACCGCCCCATCGTGATCGGCCGCGTCTTCAACGCCAACAATCTGCCGCCCTGGGACCTGCCGGACAATGCCACGCAAAGCGGCTTTCTCAGCCGCTCCAAGAGCGGCACGCCCGCGACTGCGAACGCGCTCATGTTCGAGGACAAGAGCGGCAGCGAACGCATCTGGCTGCACGCGGAACGCGAACTGTGCACCGAAGTGGAGGCCAACGAGTTCCACTCGACCGACGAGAACCGCACCACCACCATCGGCGACAACGACACCACCAAGATCGGCGGCAACCGCGACATCAAGGTCACCGGCACCGACAAGCTGCACATCGAAAAGACGCGCGACGTGTTCGTGAAGGGACACGAGGAATACACCGTCAAGGCATCGCGCACGGTCAACGTGAAAGACGGCCTGATGGACGAGAAATTCGACAACGGCCTGAAGACGACGGTCGCGGCCAAGGGCGAGGAACGCGAGATCACGGGACTCTTCAAGGAAACCTTGAAGAATGGCGAGCAGGTCTACGTGAACGAAGGCGACTCGCTCCATCACGTCAAGACCGGCGCGCTCACCGAGAAGGCCAAGGGCAAGGTCGAGGTGCTTTCCACTGACGCGAACATGGACGTCAAGGCCAAGACCGCGATGCACGTGGAGTCCGAAACGTCCACCATGGATCTCAAAGCCAAGGGCAAGATAGACATGGAGTCGACAGGATCCACCGTGCTGGTCAAGGCCGATGGCAACATCACTTTAAAAACGCCCGCCGACGTCGTCATGGACGCCGCCAACGTCAAGGATCTTTCCAAGAAGAGCTGGCTGCAGGCCACGCCCTTCTCCATCGGCCTGGCGGTGGCCAAGGCGGAATTCGGCATGCATCGCATGGCGCTGTTCCGCACGACGGTCATGCTGAATACGTCGTTCACCAACTATGCCATCGTCAGCAGTATCGGACAGGTAGTGTCCTACCGCACCACCGGCTCGAGTTATGCCTACGATGGTGTCAAGGCTGAACAGGTTCCGCTGCGCGCGTCGATGGCCGGCCTCTGGAGCATCATCTAAGGCCGCCATGTCCGACTTCATCGATGCATGGCCCGGCTGGGCCGAGTGGGTGTGGCTGGGCCTCTTGCTGTCCCTGGCGCAAGCGGCGTACATGCTGTGGCGCGAGCGCCAACGCCGCGCGGCGGGACGCAAGCAAGTGCGGCGGCAGGACGGCTTGCGCGCCAGCGGACTGCCTGGCACCGCGCGGGTGACTGCGGCGCGCGACACGCGCCGCCGCATCGGCGACACCTTGTACTTCATCATCGAACTGGACCTGGAGGTCGCCGCCACCAGCGCCACGCCCGCCCTGTCGCGCACGCTCAGCGTGCCGCTGTCGCCCCTGCACCTGGCCGATTTCAGCGCCGGCAAGACCATACAGGTGCGGGTCGATCCCGCGACCCGGGAGGTTGTCCTGGACCAGGCCACGGGATAGCTATGAAGACCATCAAGCCGTTCCGCCTGGGCCTGCTTACCCGCCCCTACCGCTGGCAGCGCCGCGACGTGCTGGGCGTGGCGGTTTTCGCGCTGGTCGATATCGCGCAGGCGCCCACGTTGCTCATGGACCAGGAACTGTGGAAGCTGGCCGGCGCCGAAGCCGGCGGCCTGCTGGACCTGGCCACGCCCAAGCTATGTCCGGAGGTGCTGGTCGCGGGCCACGCCTACCCGCATGATCCCGCGAGTCCCGGCGCCTGCGCCGTGCGCCTGAAGGTGGGCGCGATCGACAAATCATTGCTGGTCTTCGGCGACCGCTACTGGCTCGATGGCAAGGCCACCGCCCCCCAGCCCTTCGAGCGCATGCGTCTGGACTGGAGCCGCGCCTACGGCGGCCCCGGCTGCGCGGAGAACCCGCTGGGCATCGGCGCGCAGGAAGAAGACGTCAACGGCGTGCGCGTGCGCCGGCTGCCCAACATCGAGCACCCGCAGGAGCGCGTCGCGTCGCCCTCCCAGCGCGTCGCCCCCGCCGGTTTTACGGCCATGCCCATGGACTGGCCGCAACGGGCCGCGCTGCTGGGCCGCCAGTATGGCCAGCAGTGGCTGGAGCATGACTTCCCGGGTTTCGCGTCCGACATGGATTGGCGCTTCTTCAATGCCGCGCCGCCCGACCAATGGGGCCCCGCCAATTCGGCGCTTGCTGGCGGCGCCGACTTTGAGCTGTGGAACATGCACCCTGAACACGAGGTGCTGCGCGGCCGCCTGCCCGACTGGCGCGCCCGCTGCTTCGTCAGCCGCCAGACCGACGGCAGCGCGCTTGAAGAAGTCGCGCTGCGCCTGACCACGGCCTGGTTCTTTCCCGACCGCGCGCAGCTGGCGCTGATCTGGCACGGCGCGCTGCCGGTGCGCGAAGATGACGCCGCCGATATCCTGCACATCATGCCCGCGCTGGAACACGCCGGCCAGGCGCGCGACATGGCGCATTACCAGACGGTGATGGGACAGCGCCTCGAGACCGAGCTCGGCGCGGTCCATGCCCTGCTGGATGCCCAGCTCGTGCCGGAAGACATTTGCGGCGAGCTGCCGCAGGCGGCCATGGAAGCCACGGTCCAGCGGCCGTCGAACCGCAACCTCCATGCCGGCGCGGCACGGCGGCATGCCCGCGAGCGCGAATCGCTGCTCGCCCAGGGCCTGGATCCCGACCTGTACATGGTTCCCCTGGAGCCGCCGTCAAAGGCGCCGGACCTGGCCGATCTGCCTCAGACCATCCTGCGCATGCAGCAGGAGCTGGAAGAGGCCAAACGCCTGTCCGGCGGACCCGCCGCGCGCGCGCTGGCCGATCCCAACCTGCCGTCCATGGCCGCGGTCTCGGGCGTCGACGTGGACGCGCTGCGCAAGTTGGAAGATGACGGCAAGCTTCCCGCCGGCTTCGACCCGCGCGTGGTGAAGCGGCACATCGCCGACTTCGATGCCAACCCTCACGCGCAGGCCGAGCGCGGCGTACAGCAAGCCGCAGATTCGCCGCCATCGCTCAGCCAAACCCTGGGCCCGCAGGTGCATCAGGCCTATCAGCAATCGGCGCATCAGTTCGCGCCGCCCCCGCCCATGCCGCCGTTGCGGGCACGGCGCACGCGCATGAAGCTGGAAGCGCGCCTGAAAGGCGATCGCGATTGCCGGGACATGAACCTGACCGGCGCGGACCTGAGCGGCATGGATCTTTCCGGGGTCGACTTCCAGCGCGCCATCCTGGCCGGCGCCCGGCTCGCCGGCGCGCGGCTGGACGGCTGCAACCTCGCCGACGCCGTGCTGGCCGGCGCCGACCTGACGCGCGCCAGCGTGCGCCGCGCCGACATGTCGCGCGCGAACCTGGGCCGCACGCAATGCGTGCAGACGGACTTCACCGAAAGCCGCATCACGGAGACCATCTGGGACCATGCCAGCTGCGAGGATTGCAGCTTTGCCGGCAGCGTCTGGCTGCTGGGACGCCTGCATCAGGCGCGCTTGCGCGGTTGCGACCTGAGCGGCGCGTCATTCGAGCAATGGGCCGCAATGATGGCCGCCTTCGAGGATTGCCGCTTTCACGAAGCGCGCTTGAATCAGTGCGTGTTCATGCAGGGAACGATGGCGAACGCCGATTTCTCCCGCGCGGACCTGCTGCGCGTCAGCTTCATGGACGTGGAGTTTTCGGGCCGCCATAGCCTGGAGAACGCCACGCTCGATGGCTGCGCCTACGCGGGACGCGTAGCGCTTGCCGGCGCATGCCTGCGCGGCATGCGGTTCAAGGTGGGCAGCATGCGTGGCGCGATGCTCGATCGCGCCGACTTGCGTGGCGCACAACTTGCCGCCAGTGACTTTTCGAACTGCAGCCTGCGGGAAGCAGACCTCAGCGGCGTGGCCGTCCCCGACACCCACTTCGTGCGCGCCGATTTCACCGGCGCGCGGCTGCGCAACGCCAACCTGATCAACAGCCTGCTCGGCAAGGCCATCCTGCTGCGCGCCGACCTGACCGGCGCCAACCTCTTTCGCGCCGATGTCGCGCAGGCGCAGATGGACGGCAGCACCGGGCTGGACGACGCCCATACCCAGGGCGCCAAGCTCTGGCCGGCCCGGCAGCCGGAGAACGCCGCATGAATCTGGACCAGTTGCTGGACCAGGTGGGCCACGGCGAGCCGATAGCGCACCTCAGCCTGGCGGGCCAGGACCTGCGCGGCCTGGACCTGGCGGGCGCGTTCTTCGATCAGGTGGATTTGAGCGGCGCCAGGATGAGCGGTTGCCAGTTGCAGGACAGCCAATTCCTCAACTGCGTGCTGGCTGGCGTGGACGCCGCGGACGCCAATCTGGATATGGCCCGGCTGTTTCGCTGCCAGGCCCGCGGCGCGGTGCTGGACCGCAGCCACGCCCATGGCGTCAGCTTCACCGAATGCGATCTGGGACAGGCCAGCCTGGAAGGGGCCGAGCTGCGGGAAGCGGCTTTCAACTCCACCTCGCTCGAAGCGGCCTCCTTCCGTTCCGCCCGCGTGGAGCGCTCGGTGTTCTCGCGCGGCGCGCTTGCGCGTGCCGACCTGTCTCAGGCCCGGATGAGCTACACCCTGCTCCACCAGCTGGACCTGCGCAGCATCGTGCTGGCGGGAGCCAGCGCGGAAAGCACCATGTTCATCGAATGCGATCTGACGGCGCAGGACTTCTCCTCGCAAGCCTACCCGCTCTGCCATTTCACCGACAGCCAGCTGGACGGCGCGGACTTCCGCAATGCCGACCTGCGCCAGGCCGGCTTCAAGGGCGCAACGCTGCGCGGCGCGCGCTTCGCTGGCGCGTCGGCCCCACAGTGCTTGTTCCCTCAGGCCGACCTGAGCGGCGCCGACCTGCAGGGCGGCCGTTTCGACGGCGCCATCTGGGCCGAGGCGACGCTGGACGGCGCGTCCTTGCGCGGCGCCAGCCTGTCGCTGTGCGTCTTCCAGCGCGCGCGCTGCGCCGACACCGATTTCCGCGGCGCCAACCTGACCGATGCCGATTTCTCGCTGGCCGACCTGGGCGGGGCCGACCTGCGCGACGCCACGTTCCTGCGCACGCGCATGCATCGCGCGTTGACGCACGGCGCGCGTTGGACGCAGCGCCGCGGCATCATCGAAAACGACGCGCCCCTGCTTGAAGCCGAACTCTGGTCAGCCGGACGCGCCCCCCTTTGACCCCACGCGGCATCGCCGCCCCCTCGCCGCACAAGGAGATCAATATGCTCGCAGTCTGCCAATTGCCCAGCCTGGCCGTGGGCGTACCCGACGTCTGCAAAACCCCGGTGCCGCCGGTGCCGCACATCGACACGGCGACGTCGTCCATGGGTATCCCCGTGGTCTGGAATGTATGGTTGATGGCCGCGCCCGTGCACAACATGGCCACGCTGATACCCGTCACGCTGGGCGATACCGCCGGCGTGGGCGGCGGCCTGATCTCGCAGACCTTCATGGGACAGTCGCGCTACATGACGGGCGCGTTCACCATGCTGGTGCGCGGCGCGCCCATCGTCCGCATGACCAGCCTGACCCTGCAGAACACCATCAATGCGCCCGGCGTCAAGGTGTACTCGCCCCAGCCCGTGATGGTCGTGCTGAAGGCCTGAACAGGCCGTCAGCGACTACAGCTCGCCGTAGGAGTGCAGCCCGGACAGGAACATGTTCACGCCCAGGAAGGCGAAGCCGGTGATCAGCAGGCCCATCAGCGCCCAGTAGGCCGCCATGGTGCCGCGCAGGCCCTTGATCAGGCGCATGTGCAGCCAGGCCGCATAGTTGAGCCAGACGATCAGCGCCCAGGTTTCCTTGGGGTCCCACTGCCAGTACGCGCCCCAGGCGTCGGCCGCCCACAGCGCGCCCAGGATGGTGGCGACCGTGAAGAACGCGAAGCCGATCGCGATGGCGCGATACATGATGTCGTCCAGCACTTCCAGCGAGGGCAGCGCCGCTGCGATGCGGCGGCGTCCCAGCAGGATGGCGCCCACGATCACCGCGCCCACGCCGAAATACAGCATCCAGGTGGCCGACAGGCCGTCGGTGCGGAACACCATGGGCTCGGCGCACAACAGCACGCCCAGCACGAACAGCGGGGCCAGCTTGGCCCAGGACGTGGTCTGGCCGTGCTGCTTGACCAGGTAGGCAAAGCCCACCATGGCGGCCAGCGAGAAGGTGCCGTAGCCGATGAAGTTGGCGGGCACGTGCAGTTTCATCCACCAGCTCTTGAGCGCCGGCACCAGCGGCTGGATCTGCCCGGCATCGCGCGTGAACGAATACCACAGCAGGAACACCACGGCCGACGTCACCACCAGCATCACGAAGCCGCCCAGCGCGCGCGTGGCGTACTTGCGTTCGTAGTAGAGGTAGAACAGCGCCGTGATCAGCGCAAACAGCACGAATACTTCATACAGGTTGCTGACCGGGATGTGGCCCAGGTCCGGGCCCATCAGGTGTCCTTCGCGCCAGCGCACCAAAAGGCCCGTGACGCCGGCGAACACCGCGCCCCAGCTCAGCGCCGTGCCCAGCCAGGCGGCCGTGGGGCTGAAGAAGCCGATCCAGTAGCAGACCATGGCCAGCGCGAACAGCGCGCACATCCACAGGATGGCGGATTGCGAGGAGAACAGGTACTTCAGGAAGAACACCTGCTCGGCGCGGGCCAGGTCGTTGCCGTACAGCATCAGCGCCAGTCCGGCCGCGATGGCACAGGCGACCATCAGGTGGCGCAGCGGACGCCACAACCAGCCCATCCAGGCCAGCACCGGCACGGTGCCGCACAGGATGATCTTCTCGTAATAGTCCATCGCGTTGCTGTAGCGGGTCAGCGCGAAGCCCGCACCCACTGCCAGCAACAAAAAGAAGACGACGTCGGTCCAGTCAGGCCTGCCGCGCTGGGCGCGGCCATCGCCGGTTTCGGACAAGGCGTCCTGCCAGAGCTGGTCCGGCGAGGCTGCCAGCGACTGCGGCGAGGAGGGATGCGTGGTGGTCGTAGTGGACATAGGAAACCTTAAGACCTCTTCTGGCGCAGCAGCGCCTGCTTGAAGCGTTCAAACTCCTGGTTGAAGTCGAGTGTACGCTTCTGGGACGTCATGGCCGCCAGGACGCTGCTGCCGCCGCCTTGCGGCTTGATCCAGATCCAGATGCGGCGGTCTCGAATATAGAACATCGAGAACACGCCCAGGACCAGCAGCAGGCTGCCCAGGTAGACGGTGTTCTTGCCGGGCGTACGGCTGACCTGGAACACGCTGGCCTGCACGTGCTTGAAGTCCGCCAGCGACAGGAACACCGGCGCCGGATAGACGGTCAGGTCCGACAGCGCGGCCACGGACAGGCGCGACCAGACGGCGGCGCGTTCGGCCTCCGGGCCCTCGGTGGCCACGGGCGGCAGGCCGGCGCGCTCGCGCTCGATGGCGCGCAGTTCGTTCATGCTGGCGCCGATCAGGCGGATCACCACGTCGGCTGCCCGTTCCAGGTCCTGCGGCGGCGTATTGGCCTGCAGGAACGCCGCCACGGCTTGCAAGCCGCCGGAGGAGAAGGTTTCCAGGGCGCGCTCGGCGGCCGTCTGTAGCGGCTGGCGATCCGTCCCCGCAGGGCTGTTGCGTTCCGCGAAGCGGCGCGCGGCTTCCTGGCGCGCCGCGGGGTCGGCCAGCGTCGCGCGCAGGCGCATGAATTCGGCGATCGAGCTGTCGTCGTCGGCCGGAATGCGCAGGTAGCGGAACGGCTCGGAGGCGTTGTTGCGCACCCCGGCCAGGAACACGGCGGCGCCGTCCAGCTCGACGGGCAGCATGTAATTCTGGAATTCGTGGGCCTGGCCGGCGTCATCGATCAGCTTGTACTCGACGCTGGGGCCGACGTTGCGCAGGTTTTCGTTCTTTTTGCCCGCGGCGCTGCCGGATACCGACGCGACATGGTCGGCGAAGCTCTGGTTGCCGCCCTTGGGCGCGCCCCCGGTCAGATCCTCGACGTTGATGGGCCGCAGGGCCGTAATCTCGATGCCCATGCTGCGCGCGCCGCGGGCAGTGTGAGCGGTTACTTCGCTGGTCTTGCCCACCGTGCCGTCAACCGCGAAGGTAGCGGCGTCAGATCCTACTAGCGGGTAGCCTTTCAGCGTCACCGCGCTGCCGCCGTCGTCAAAACTGGACTGGTAGACCGTCATGCCCTTGAAGCGCAGCGGCTCGTTGACCTCGATGGTGGAGTCGAAACTCTTGCCGGTGTCCGGGTCGGTGACCTCGACCTCGCTGGCGAAGCGGCTGGGCATGCCGGTGGAGTAATAGTCGACCACGAACTTCTTGAGCTTCAGCGTGAAGGGCATGGGCTGCACCAGGGCGCCGTCGCCCACCATCACGACCGCCGTGCTGGCCTGACCGCCCTCCGGCACCAGCACGCTGGCGCGGAAACTCGGGTTGTCGACCGACAGGCGGCCGCTTTCCGGCACTTCCGAGATCAGCATGTTCTCGACGATGGGCTTCTTGCCGCCGAACATGACCTGCAGGCGCACCGGCAACTCGCTGTCCAGCAAGCCGCCGATACAGATGATGACCATGGCCGCGTGGGCGAACACATAGCCCAGGCGGTTGGCGCTGCCTTTCTTGGCCGCCAGCAGCACGCCGTCCGCGTCCTGGCGTTCGCGTACGGCATAGCCCAGCCGGCCCAGCAGGGATTTGAGGCCCGCGGCCGTCTGCGGCACGTCGGTGGGTTCTTCGGTTTCCACCCGGTGCGGGAAGGCGCGCAGGCTGCTGGCGCGCACGTGCTCGCGGAACGAACGGGCATCGCGCAGCATCTTGGGCGCGTTGCGGATCAGGCAGACCGAGGTCGACACGACCAGGAACCCCATGATCAGCAGGAACCACCAGCTGTTGTAGACGTGCCAGATGGAGAACTTGTCGAACACTTCGAACCAGAACGGCCCGAACTGGTCGATGTAATTGTTGGACGAGCGGTTCTGCTGCAAGACCGTTCCCACCAGGCTCGCCACGCAGATGAACATCAGCAGGCTGACGGCGAAACGCATCGAGCCCAGCAATTCGAAGAAATCGCCGGGCAGGCTGCGCAGGGAAGGACGGGAGTGTGTACGGGTCGAATTCATGAAAAAAGGGGGGCCGCGCTATCGGCTACCCCCCTCATAGACAACGCGCGGCGGAACCAGGTTCCGCTGCGCTGAGTTTGCAGAACGCGGACCAGCCGCGCGCGTGGCTGGCTGGCGCCTACCGCAGACCCGCGGCGTAGTCCGACACGGCCTTGATGTCGGCGTCCGACATGCGGTCCGCGATCGCGAACATGACGTCGTTCTTGCGGTCGCCGCTGCGGAACAGCTTCAGCTGCTCTTCAATGTACATGGGGAACTGGCCCGACAACCGGGGGTACTGGCTGGGAATGCCCGCGCCATTGGCAGAATGGCACGATGCGCAGGCCGGAACCTTGCGATCCGGCAAACCGCCGCGCCAGATCTTTTGACCCAGATCAACCAGCTTCTCCTGGCCGGCCGTGGCGGGCTCTTTGAGCGGCTGCTGCGCCAGGTACAGCGCGATGTTCTGCATGTCGGCGGGCGTCAGGTTCTGCGCCATGGCCGTCATCGGGGTGGGATTGCCGCCCGCGCCATTGCGCACCGGCAGCTTGGCGCCAGGCTTGATCTGGAAGTCCGCCAATTGCTTGGCCAGGTACTCGTGGGACTGCGCGGCCAGATTGGGGTTCACCGGGATGGTGCTATTGCCCGCCGCGCCATGACAGGACGCACAGGCGATGATGCCCCTGGCCGCATCACCCTGGTCAAACAGCTGTCCGCCCTTGGCGGCATCTGGTTTTACCGGGCCCGCGGCGCCTTCGGCGGCGAAACTCGTAGTAGATAAGGCGGAGGCGCCGAGCAACAGCCCGCTCGCAACCAACATCCGGGACAGCACACGCTTCATGAAGACCTCGACGATCGCATCGATCAAGGCGCAAAAAGGCGCCCACGCCTGCCCGCACACCCTGGAATGCCGTATCGAACCTGTTTTGCCTTCCTGCCTGCGATGTTGCTGCGAACTTGCCGGATAAAGCGATCAGCAAGCCAAACAGTAAGCAAAAAAGACGGCTCCGCGCACGGGGACCACTGTTGCAAACGCCGGATTATACAATAGGGCTCGAAACCAACCGTATCCAAAGCCACCCGTGTCCCTCCTACATCGCGCCTCTTTCCTCACTTCCGCGGCTCGCCTCGACCAGTTGCCGGCCGCCGGCGCTCCCGAGGTCTGCTTTGTCGGCCGCTCCAACGCCGGCAAATCCACGGCCATCAACGTGCTGTGCAACCAGCGTCGTCTTGCCTTCTCCAGCAAGACGCCGGGCCGCACGCGCTTGATCAACATGTTCGGCTTGCCCGACCCCCTGGATCCGGAAGGCCACATCGGTTATCTCGTCGACCTGCCCGGCTACGGCTACGCCTCCGTGGCCCGCAACGAAAAGGAAAAGTGGGCCGACATCCTGGGCGGCTACCTGCGTGACCGCGAATCGCTGGTCGGCATCGTGCTGCTCATCGACATCCGCCGCGGCGTCACCGAACTGGACCGCCGCCTCGCCAACTTCATCGCCCCCACCGGACGCCCGGTGCTGGCGCTGCTGACCAAGGCCGACAAGCTGCCCTACGGCCAGCGCATGCGCACCGTGTTCTCCGTGCGCAAGGACCTGGCCGACATCGGCGCCTTGCACACCATCCCCTTCTCGGCGCCCGAACGCATCGGCCTGGAAGAGGCCGGCGCGCATATAGAAAACTGGATTTCACCCAAGGTCGTACCATGAACCCGCAGATCATCTCCCCTGAATTCCCGGTATCCCGCCCGCGCCGCCTGCGCCGCGACGACTTCACCCGCCGCCTGGTGCGCGAGAACGCCCTGACGGTCAACGATCTGATCTACCCCGTGTTCGTGGCCGAAGGCACCGGCCTGCAACAGGCCGTGCCGTCGCTGCCGGGCGTGGTCCGCTATTCGCTGGACACGCTGCTGCCGGTGGCCCGCGAATGCGTGGAACTCGGCATTCCCGTGCTGGCGCTGTTCCCCGCCATCGACCCCTCGCTCAAGACGCCCGACGGCATCGAAGCCACCAACCCGAACGGCCTGATCCCGCGCGTGGTGCGTGAACTGAAGAAGCAGGTCCCCGAACTCGGCATTCTGTGCGACGTGGCGCTGGACCCCTACACCAGCCACGGCCAGGACGGCGTCATCGACGACAACGGCTACGTCATCAACGAAGCCACCGTCGAAATCCTGGTCAAGCAGGCGCTCACGCAAGCCGAGGCCGGCGTCGACATGGTCGCCCCCAGCGACATGATGGACGGCCGCATCGGCGCCGTGCGCCGCGCGCTGGAAGCCAACGGCCACATCCACACGCAGATCATGGCCTACTCCGCCAAGTACGCCAGCGCCTTCTACGGCCCGTTCCGCGACGCCGTGGGCTCGGCCACCAACCTGGGCAAGTCCAACAAGATGGCTTACCAGATGGATCCGGGTAACCTCGACGAAGCCCTGCGCGAAGTCGCGGCCGACCTGCAGGAAGGCGCCGACATGGTCATGGTCAAGCCCGGCATGCCTTACCTGGACGTGCTGCGCCGGGTCAAGGACACGTTCCGCGTGCCTACCTTCGCCTACCAGGTCAGCGGCGAGTACGCCATGATCAAGGCCGCCGCCGCCAACGGCTGGCTGGACCACGACAAGGTCATGATGGAAGCGCTCCTGGCGTTCAAGCGCGCCGGCGCCGACGGCATCCTGACGTACTTCGCGGTCGAAGCCGCGAAGCTGCTGAAGAGCCAGCGTTAAGCGCTTGCGGCATCGCGGGCCGGGCCTGTACCGGCCGGCCGCGACGCTTGCCGCGGATCAGGTCTTGGCGGCCGCATTGCGGCCCGCCGCCGGCGCCCCGCGCCGCAATCCCAGCCAGGTTCCCCCCAGCACGCAGGCCAGCCCCGCGACGTGCGTGGGCGTGACGTGCTCATCCAGGAACAGGGCCGCGAACAGCAGGCCGAAGATCGGCAGCCAGTTCACGAACAAGGCGGCGCGGCTGATGCCCAGCCGCGCAATGCCGGCATTCCAGACGATGTTGCTGACGCCCGAGGCGATCACCGCCGAAAACAGCAGCACCAGCCACGGCCACCACGTCATCTGCCAGGTATCGCCCTGATAGGTCGCGGGCGTCAGCGCCGCGTGCACCACCAGCATCAGGCCACCGGCCAGGTACATGTACCAGAGCATGCCCAGCGGATCCATGCTGCGCGACATGCGCTGGATCACCAGCCCGCCGCAGACGAACACCAGCACCGCCACGAACACGATGGCATCGCCCCAGCCCGTCAGGCCGATCCGCGCGCCGCTGCCGACCACCACCATGCCCACGCCCAAGAGGCCCAGCAAGGCGCCGGAAATGCGCACCAGCGTCAGCCTCTCGCGATAGAAGATGGCTGCCAGCAGCGCCGACAGCAAAGGGCTGGTCGCCATGATCAGCGTGCCATTCGCGGCCGAGGACACCCGCAGTCCCGTCACCAGCGCCATCTGGTGCGCATACACCACCAGGAAGCCCGCCAGCGCGACCCAGCCCAACTCCGCGCGGCCCAGCCGCGGAATGCGGCCCCGGCGGGCCTTGATGATGAGGGTGACGGTGATGAACGCGATGACGATGCGCACGGCCGCCAGGGCCTGCACATCCATGTGCAGCGTCAGGTACTTGACCGAGACGATGTTCAGGCCCCAAGTGGCCATGACGAACATCAATTGAAGATAGATAAGACCGGTGCGGTCCTGGCTTGCATCAACTGTCGGGGACGTCACGGGCGCCGGCCTGGAAGGAAAATGGGACGCGCCGCCCACGCGGCGCCGCGGACATGGTATCGCGCCTGGGGCCTGGACTCAATGCGCGCCGAGATACGCCGCCCGTACGTTGGGGTCGCGCAGCAGTTCCGCGCCCGAGCCGCTCAACGTGATGCGTCCGGTCTCCAGCACATAGGCCCGGTCCGCCACGCCCAACGCCTGGTTGGCCATCTGCTCCACCAGCACGATGGTCAGCCCGTCGTCGCGCAGCTTGCAGATCGCCGCGAAGATGTCCTGCACGATCAAAGGCGCCAGCCCCAGCGAGGGTTCGTCCAGGCACAGCAGGCGCGGCTCGCTCATCAGGGCGCGCGCCATCGCCAGCATCTGCTGCTCGCCGCCCGACAAGGTGCCGGCCAGCTGCTCGCGCCGTTCGCGCAGCCGCGGGAACAGCCGGTAGCCACGCTCCACGCCTTCGGCCACTGCCGCGGGGTCCCTGCGCCGGATGTAGGCGCCCAGCACCAGGTTGTCGTAGACGGTCTGGTCCGCGAACACGCCGCGCCCCTCCGGCGACAGCGCCAGGCCCAGGCCCACGCGCTGATGCGCCGCCACCTGCGTGATGTCGCGCCCATCGAAGGTCACGCGTCCGCCCTGCAAGGGCTCCAGGCCCGCCACGCCCTTCAGCAGGGTGCTCTTGCCCGCGCCGTTGGCGCCGATGATGGTCACGATCTCGCCCGCGCGGATCTCCAGCGACACATCGCGCACCGCCTGGATGGCGCCATACGAAATCTGCACGGATTCTAGTTTCAGCATCGTCTTGCGGCCTGTTCCTATGCCTATGGCCTGGCCTCAGGCCATGCCGGTTCCCAGATACGCCTCGATCACGCGCTTGTCAGCCTGCACCTGGGCGGGCTTGCCCTCGGCGATCTTGATGCCGTAGTCCAGCACGATCACGTGATCGGAAATCGCCATCACCAGATCCATGTGGTGCTCGACCATCAACAGCGTGATGCCGCAGGATGCGCCGATGCGCACCAGCAGCTCGCCCAGCTCCGCGGTCTCCTGCGGGTTCAGCCCAGCCGCCGGTTCGTCCAGCAGCAGCAGGGTCGGCTCCGTCGCCAATGCGCGCGCCAGTTCCACGCGCCGCTGCAGGCCATACGGCAGGCTGCCCGCCGGCGTGTCGGCCAGATGCTCCAGGCCCACCATGCGCACCAGCCGATAGGCGTGCTCGCGCGCGCGGCGCTCCTCGGCGCGTGCGCTCGGCAGACCCAGCAGCGATGCCCAGAAGCCGTTCTTCATGCGGCTGTGGCGGCCCAGCAGCACGTTGTCCAGCACCGACAGT
This sequence comes from Achromobacter sp. GD03932, assembly GCF_029839485.1. Taxonomy (NCBI): domain Bacteria; kingdom Pseudomonadati; phylum Pseudomonadota; class Betaproteobacteria; order Burkholderiales; family Alcaligenaceae; genus Achromobacter; species Achromobacter sp. GD03932. The sequence continues at coordinate 59,935 of NZ_JAOCAT010000010.1, read as the reverse complement.
TCGCCGAACAGGCGCAGGTTCTGGAAGCTGCGGCCTATGCCCAGCTTGCAGATGACGTGCGGCCGCTCGCCCGCAATGTCCGTGCCCTGGAAGCGGACCACGCCCGCGTCTGGCAGCACCACGCCGCTGAGCATGTTGATAAGCGTGCTCTTGCCCGCGCCGTTCGGTCCGATCAGGGCGTGCACGTGGCCGCGCCGCAGACAGAAGGAAATGTCCTGCGCCGGCTTCACCCCGCCATAGGCCTTGGACAGGCTCTCGACCACGAGCAGCAGCTCTTCCTGCGCCGCAACCGCCGGCTTGGCCATGGCCGGCGCCGCCGCCTCGCTGCCGCCGCCTTGCGGCCGCGCATCCGCGACCCGGCGCGCGCGGCGCGAGAACAGACCCATCACGCCGCCCGGCATGAAGTACAGCGCGAACAGCAGCAACGCGCCGTAGAAGAAATGCTGCACCGACGGCCAGCGCGCCAGCATCGCGTCGATGATGGTCAGCGCTATCGCTCCCACGGCTGGCCCCGCCTTCGAGCCCGCCCCGCCGAACAGCACCAGCAGCAGAATGAAGATCGACAGGTTGAAGCCGATGAAATCCGAGTTGATGTACTGGTTCTGCTGCGCCACCAGCGCGCCCGCGATGCCGCAGGTCACGGCCGCCACCACGAAGGCGATGACCTTGGCGCGATACACGCGCACCCCGACGGAAGACGAGGCGATCTCGTCGGCCTGCACCGACAGCAATGCGCGTCCGAAGCGTCCGTCCAGCACGTTGCGCAGCAGCAGCTGCGTCGCCACGCACAGCACCAGCGCGAACCACACCCACTGTTGGTTGGTGAACGGGTTGCCGCCCCAGGTCAACGGCATGATGCCGAACAGGCCCGAAGGGCCGCCGAACACGTCCACCCATTCTGTGACGATCTTCTCCATGACGATGCCGAAAGCCAGCGTCACCATCGCCAGGTACGGCCCCTTAACGCGCAGCGACGGCAGGGCGATCAGCACGCCGAACACGCCGGCCACCACCGGCGCCGCGGCCAGGGCCAGCCACGGATCGACTTGCCAACGCGAGGTCAGCAAGGCCGCCGTATAGGCGCCGGCCGCAAACAAGCCTGCCTGGCCCAGCGACTTCTGTCCCGCATACCCCACCAGCACGTTCACGCCCGCCGCGCACAGGTAGTACACGCAAGCCATGAATACGATGCGCAGGTAGTAATCGTTGTCCACCAGGGCGGCGAATACGGCAAGCGCCGCCGCCAGCGCCACGGCGATCAGGGTCTGGCCGTGCCGCTTCATACCTTCTCCACCAGACGCTTGCCGAACAGGCCGGTGGGCTTGACTGCCAGCACCAGGATCACCAACCCGAAGATCGCCACTTCACGCCATTGCGACTGCCAGAGGTTCACATAGGACTCCAGCAGCCCCAGCACGAAGCCGCCCAGCACGCAGCCGCGCGGATTCGACAGGCCGCCTATCATCGCGCCGGAAAAGCCCTTCAGCCCGATGGCCAGGCCCATGAATATCGAAGCCGACGTGATCGGCGCGACCAGAAAACCCGCCAGGCCGGCCAGCGCCGAACTGGCGAAGAAGGCTCCGGTCATCACTGCGTTCACATTGATGCCCATCAGGTTGGCGACCGCGGGATTGGCGGCCACGGCCCGCATCGCCTTGCCCAGCACCGTGCGGTTCATGACGCGGTCGAACAGCACCATCACCACCACCGCCACGGCGAGCAGCAGCAGTTCCTGGCTGCGCACGCCCGCGCCGAACACGCGGATCACCTCGTCGCCGAAGGGCGCCGGCACCGTGACCGGCGCGGGTCCCCAGACCGCGAACGCGGCGCTCTGCAGCAGGATGCCGAAGCCTAGCGTGCTCATGACCCAGGCCATGCCCGGGCGCGAGGCGAACGGCCGCACGCCGAACACGTACAGCAGCACGCCCAGCAAGCCCATCACCAGCACCGCCGCCAGCCCGGCCAGCAAGTACTCCCAACCACTCAGTTCCAGGCCTGTGAAGGCCGCGGTAGTGATCGGCTTGCCGGCAAACAGGAACAAGGCGCCTACGCCGATGAACGCCCCCACGGACACGAATTCCCCGTGTCCGAAGTTGAGCGTGCGCGTGGTCGTGAACGTGATGCTGAAGCCCAGCGCCACCAACGCATACGCGCCCCCTACGGCTAGCCCGCTGACGAGCGCCTGCAACAATGTCGCCAACATGATGGCCCCTTATGCCTGTCGCTGTCCTGCTGCTACTTGGCGACGGCGACGGTCACGTCATCCGCGTAAGGCACCAGCTTGCCGTCCTGCCAGTGCGCCCACTTGTAGTCGCTTACCAGCAGCGCGTCATGCACCGTGGCCGAGAACGGCTTGGTGTAGGTCTTCATCGCGCCTTCGTAGGTGCCATCCAGGTTCTCCAGCGCCAGGCGCACCTTGTCGCCATCGGTGGAGTTCGCCTGCTTGATCGCCATGCCCAGCAGATTCATGCCGTCATAGGCATGCGCCAGAAAGCCGAACGCGGTGGGCGAGGTCATCTTGGCCGATACGCGGTCATACAGCTTCTGCTGCGCGGCCGTGCGGTTGTCGGTGATGGTGCGCAGGAAAAAAGGCTTTTCCGACAGCGTCTTGCCCGCCGTGTCGTAGAACGCGATGTTGTCCGCCGCCCACGAGGTCAGCGTCAGCGGGAACCAGTTGATCTTCTCCATGCTGCGGAACACGTGCGCGATCGGCGTGCTCTGCGCCCAGATCACCACCGTGTCCACGCCCGCCGCCTTCAGCTTGTTCAGCTGCGAGGTCATGTCCGTATCGGCCACGCCGAACTTCTCGACCGCGACGGCCTTGACGCCCTGCGCCGCGCCCACTTCCTCCAGGTCCTTGAGCGCGCTCTGGCCGTAGCCGGTCGTCTCGATCATGAAGCCCACGTTCTTGACCTTGGGATTCTTCTTCAGGTAGCCGATCACGCCATCGACCTGTTCGCGGTCCACCATGCCGACGCGGAACATGTAGTTGTCGGCGCCTGCGCGCATGGGCTTGGTGATGTCGGTGCCGGAACCGATGGCGCCCATGACGGGAATCTTCTTCTGGTTCGGGATGTGCTTCCAGGCCAGCGCGTTGCCCGAGTTGGTGGGGCCGACGATGGCCACGACCTTCTCGTTGTCGATCAGGTCCGTCATGTTCTGGATCGACTTCGGCGGCTGCGACAGGTCATCGCGCACCACCAGCACCAGCTTGCGTCCGAGCAGGCCGCCGTTGGCGTTGATGTCGTCGATGGCCGTGCGCAGGCCCAGCACCGCGGCCTGCCCGCTTTGCGCGGACGGCGAAGCCGACAGGTCGCCGTTAAAGCCGATCTTGATGTCCTGGGCGTAGGCCTGCGCGCCCACCGCCAGCGCGCACAAGGCAGCCGCCTTGGACAAGGTGGAAAAAATCCCCGTTGCTTTCATCGTTGTCTCCAGTGTTTTTCAGATGTGCTGCACGTCGATGATTCTTTTTTCTGTCCCTCGCCCGTGGAGCCTGGCGCTATACCGCGAGGTAGCCGCCATCCACCGGCAGGGACACGCCTGTCACGTACTGCGCCATCGGCGAAGCCAGGAACACGGCGGGGCCCACCAGGTCTTCGGGCTGTCCCACCCGTCCCAGCGGAATGCGCTGCATGAAGTTCGCCAGCCGGGCGGGATCGTCCCGCGTGTACTGCGTCATCGGCGTTTCGATGACACCTGGCGCAATGGCATTGACCCGTATGCCGTCGGGCGCGAGGTCGCGCGCCATGGCCTGCGTCATCATCTTTACACCGCCCTTGGACGGTGAATAGCCCAGGGTCGCGCCCACCCCGGCAAACGACGCGATCGAGCCGACGTTGATGATGACGCCGCGCGTGGCGCGCAACGCGCCCAGGAAGGCGTGGATCATGTTGAAGCTGCCGTTCAGGTTCACGTCCAGCACGCGACGCCAGTTCTCGGCGGCGCGCGGACTGTCTATGCCTTCGCGGATCAGGATGCCGGCGTTGTTGACCAGCGCGTCGATCGGCCCCACTTCCAGCTGCACCTGCGCCGCGATCGCCGTGCATGCCTCGGGGTCCGTCACGTCGAGCGCGTGGCTCCAGGCCTCTCCGCCCGCGGCGATGATGGCGCTTGCCGTCTGCATGGCGTTATCGGCCTGCACGTCGGTCGCCACCACGCGCGCGCCCGCAGCCGCCAGGCCCAGCGCCAATGCCCGTCCGTTGCCCTGCCCCGCTCCCGTCACCAGGGCAAGCTTGCCCTGCAGCAGCCCCGCCGTCGCGGCGCTCATGCGGCCGCCTGCGCGGAAGCGTCCGCGGCTTGCTCGCGCGCAGCGGCCTTGCCGGCGGCTGCAATGCTCTGGCCCGCGACGTAGCCGAAGGTCAGCGCCGGACCCAAGGTGATGCCCGCGCCAGGGTAGTTGCCTCCCATGATGCTGCAGGCGTCGTTGCCCACGGCGTACAGGCCGGGTATGACCGCGCCCAGCTCGTTCAATGCGCGGCCCTGGCCATCGACCTTCAGGCCGGCGAAGGTGCCGATATCGCCGATCATGACCTTGATCGCGTAATACGGCCCTTTCACGATGGGCGCCACGCAGGGATTCGGGCCATGCAGCGCATCGCCTTGATAGCGGTTGTAGGCCTTGCTGCCCTTGCCGAATTGCGGATCACGGCCCAGCGCGGCCTCGCGGTTGTACGCTTCGACCGTCTGGCGCAGGCTGCCGGCATCGATGCCGGTCTTCTGCGCCAGCTCCGCCACCGACGCACCGCGAGTCAGATAGCCTGTGTCCAGGTAGCGCTTGATGGGCAACGGGAACGGCGCCACGCTGCCCAGGCCATATTTGCGCAGGGTCTTGTGGTCGCAGATCAGCCAGGCGCAGGTCTCACCCTGTCCCTCGCATGCGCGCACCATCTCCTGCACGAAGTCATGGTACGAACTGCCTTCGTTGGTGAAGCGGCGGCCATTACGCGTGACGGCGATGACGCCCGGCTTGGCGCGGTCGATGAAGTGCGGCATGTAGCCCGGGCTGCCGTCCTTGCGTGTCACCACGGACACCGGCACCCATGCCGCGGCATTGGGCAGGGCGTTATTGACCTGCCCGCCCGCGCTCTCGGCCAGGCGCAGCCCGTCGCCGCTGTTGCCCGTGGGCGATGGCGAATAGTGTTCCGTGCCGTTGGGTGCGTGCGCATACAGCTGCTTGCGGCGTTCGATGTCATAGGGAAAGCCGCCGGAAGCCAGTACCACGGCGCGCGCGGCGCGCACGCGCACGGTCGCGCCATCGCGCTGCACCACCGCGCCGCGCACGGCGCCATCTTCGATGATGAGCGACCTGGCCGGCGCATTCAGCCACAGGGGCACGCCCAGCTTGAACGCGGAGGCGGCCAGCCGGCCGGCCAACGCATTGCCGTTGGTCAGCGTCATGCCGCGGCCATGCTTGGCCACATCCAGGAAATGCCGGCTCAGGCGCTTGGCCACGTACCAGGCCGACGCCAGCGAGCGCGTGACCCGCATGAAATGCACGATCTCCTTGCCCGAGCCCAGCATCATGCCGAACACGGTCAACTCGGGCAGCGCGGGCGCCAGGTCCCTGACGTGGGCGCCGAGCTTGCGGCCATCGTAGGGCCGCGCCACCATTGAACGTCCGCCCTGCTTTCCGCCGGGGGCTTCCGCGTGATAGTCGGGGAACACCAGCGGCATGTCGAACTGCACTTCGGTGTTCGACGTGAAGAAGTCGACAGCGCGCGGCCCCTGCTCCAGAAAGGCATCCACGCGTTCGGCGTTGTAGCTGTCGCCGGCTTCGTGACGCAGATAGGCGCGGCCTTCGTCCGGTGTTTCATGGATGCCCTGCACCTTGGCCAGCGAGGTGCCCGGTATCCACAGCCAGCCGCCGGAACGCGCGGTGGAGCCGCCAAAGCGCGGCTCTTTTTCAACGATAAGGACCTTCAGGCCTGACGTTGCCGCGGTGATTGCAGCTGCCATGCCCGACGCGCCCGACCCGACCACCAACACGTCGCAGTCGTATTGACGAGAATCTTCCACGTTGTCTCCATACCCTTGGGGCGGCTTGCTCCCGATCGCGAAACCAGGGCAGCCTTCTTATTCTTTGGACTGTAGAGAACGCATTTGATAATGTCAATATGGTTCACGATTAGCGAAAGTACTAACATAGGCAACCTCATTCGATAAAAGAAAATGGCCACCAGACCCAGCTCCGGCAAGCGCAATGCCGATCACGCTCCCGCCTCGCCGCCGCGCAGACGCGGTATCCAGTCCATCGAAGTCGGCGGCAAGATCCTGCTGGCGCTGCTGGAACACTCGTCTTCGCTACCGCTGGGCGCGCTGGCGAAGGTCGCCGGCATGTCGGGCGCCAACGCCCACGCCTATCTCGTCAGCTACGGCAATCTGGGCCTGGTCAGGCAAGACCCAAACACCGGCGAATACGAGTTGGGACCGCTCGCGCTGCAGCTGGGGCTGGCGGCGTTGCACCGGCTCGATCCCATCAAGATCGCCATCCCGATGACGCGCGAGTTCGCCGAAAGAACCGGACAGACCATCGCCATCGCAGTGCTGGGCAACCTGGGGCCAGTCATCGTGCATCTGCACGAATCCAACTACCCCATTCACGTCAACATGCGCACCGGCACGGTCATGTCGCTGACCAACACGGCAACGGGCAAGGTGTTCGCGGCGCTGCTGCCGCCCAAGAAGATAGAAAGCCTGCTGCACGAAGACCATCTGCGCCTGGGCGCAGTGCCTTCATTGGGCAAGACGGAGAAGTTCGAACGGACCCTGCGCGAAGTCCGCCAGCGCGGCGTCGCGCGCGCCATGGGCGATCCCATCCCCGGTATCAACGGCCTGAGCGCGCCGGTGTTCGACTCGAACGGCAACGTGGTGCTGGTGATCACCGCCATCGGCGCCGCCGGCGTGTTCGACGTACGCTGGACCAGTCCGCTGATCGATGACATCAAACGCTGTGCCGACGCGATCTCGGCTGAACTGGGCTGGCAGAACCGCGACGTGCGCGCGACGCGCCAGAGCTAGGACCGGCAACGCAATATCGCCACGCGGCAAAAAGGCCGCTGCATGGATGCATCCGTGCAGCGGCCTTTGTGTATTTCGAGTCAGCCTTGCGGCAAGGCTGCGATGCTCAACGCAGCAACACCTTGTCCAGCGATTCGGTGAAGCGCTTGGCATCCTGGAAGCCCACCACGCGCGCCTCGGGCAGCTCCTTGCCGCCCGGCTCGAAGAACATGATGCCGGGTGGACCGAACAGGCGGAAGCGCTTGAGCAGCGCACGGTCATCGGCGTTGTTCGCGGTCACGTCGGCCTGCACCAGCAGCATGCCCGACATGCGCTGCGCGACGCCCGGATCGGTAAAGGTGAAGCGCTCCATCTCGCGGCACGACACGCACCAGTCGGCGTAGAAATCCAGCATCACCGGTTGACGGCTTTGCGCCAGCAAGGCATCCAGTTCGGCGTTGTTGCGCACGCGCTGGAAATGCACTTCGCCGCTGCTGGCCGCCACGCCTGCGGGCGCATCGGCGCGCGCCGCAAAGTGCGACAGCGGCTGCAGCACGTCGCGTCCGCCGCTGGCCGCGCCGATCAGCCAGGCCGCAGCCGCCAGCGCCAGCAACAGGCCTACGCCCTTGCCGAACATGCGCGCGGCGCCCGCACCATCGGGCAAGGCATCGAACGCCCGCAGCATCACCGCAGCAACCACAGCCAGGAAAGCCCAGCCCGTCATCTGCACCCAGGTCGGCACCACAGGGATCAGCATCCACCAGGCGGTCCCCAGCAAGAGCATGCCGAACAATCGCTTCACGCCGTCCATCCAGGGACCCGCCTTGGGCAGCAAGGCGCCCGAGGACGCGCCCACGATCAAGAGCGGCACGCCCATGCCCCAGGCCATTGCGAAGAGCGCCGACCCGCCCAGCACCACGTCCCCGGTCTGCGAGATGTACAGCAGTGCGCCCGCCAACGGCGCGGCCACGCAAGGGCCGACGATCAGCGCCGACAGCGCGCCCATCACCAGCGCGCCGGTGTAGCGCCCGCCCGGAATGCGCGCAGAGCGTTGCGACAGCCAGCCCTGGATGCCTGCAGGCATCTGGAACGTAAAGGCATCGAACATGGCCAGCGCCAACACGGCCAACAGGATGGCGAACAGCGTCAGGATCCAAGGCGTCTGCAGCCAGGCGGCGAGTCCCGCTCCGCTCAGTCCGGCCGCCACGCCCAGCGCGGTATAGACCACGGACATGCCCAGCACGTAAGTCGCGGCCAGGGCCAGACCGCGACCGCGCGACGGCCTGGCCTGCGCGGCGCCGCCCAACACGATGGAGGACAGGATGGGGATCATGGGCAACACGCAGGGCGTGAAAGCCAGCAGCAACCCCAGCACCAGGAACACGCCGGCGGTCTTCACCCAACCCAGGCCGCCCAAGGCGTCGGCCAGGCCGGTGTCGCCGGCATTGACCAGCGCGCCGAGGCCGCCGGACGCGCCGGATGCGGCTGCGGAAATACCTCCCGGTCCGGCCAGCGCATAGCCGCCAGCCACTGGCGTGAGCTTCACGCTGCTATCCATGGGCGGGTAGCACAGCCCCGCATCGGCGCAGCCTTGCGCGGTCAGGGTCAGGGTGAAGGGCTGTCCGCCCGCGGCCACCGGCACGCGGATCGCCACGTCCTGGTGGAAGACCTCCATGTCCTTCTCGAAGGTCGGGTCGTACTTGACCTCGCCCTTGGGATAGACGGCCTCGCCCAGCTTGGCCGCGCCGATGGGACTGATGGTGATGCCAAAGCGCTCGCGGTACATGTAGTAGCCGGGTGCGACGCGGTAGCGCAGTTCCAGCATTTCGGGCGCCACCATCTCGGCGCTGAATACGAAGGCCTTCTCGGGCTCCAGGAACTCGGCCTCGGCGCGCGCGGCAGCCTGCCAGCCCAGCAACAGCAGCATCATGGCCAACAGGGCCAACCACTGCCTGAAGAAGGCGCGCGACGCGCGGGACTCGCGCCGGAGCGCGCCGATACCGACTAGTTGCAACATCAGTCTCTCTTGTTCTGCGTGACGGCCGTCTGTTCACGCACCCAATCCAGATAGGGCGCCGCGCCGCCGATGACGGGCAGCACGATGATCTCGGGCACATCGTAGGGATGCATCTGCGCCAGGGCCTGCACTACAGCCTCGTGGCGCGCGTATGTGGTCTTGATGTGGATGGGGATTTCTTCCGCCCCTTCGACCTCTCCTTTCCACATGTAGATGGACAGGCCCGGCGCGCCAAGGTTCACGCAGGCGGCCAATCCGTCTTCGACCAGGACATGCGCGATCCGCTTGGCCAGCAGCAGGTCGGGCGCATTGCTGATGACCAGCACAACGTCGTCATCTCGCAACATGGAGGCTCCTCGGAATACCCGTATGGGATGTAACTCGGGGTATTTTATCGGTATTGCGGCCATCGTCCGGATCCGCCGGGCCAGAACGCGCCGCCATGCCACCCGCACCCACCGAGGCACGCATGTCCGATAACTGCCTGTTCTGCCGCATTGCCCGTCACGAAATCCCCGCGCACGTGATCCACGAAGACGAACGCCTGCTGGCCTTTCTCGATATCCACCCGGTGCGCCCCGGGCACGTGCTCATCATCCCCAAGCAGCACTATCCCTATTACGAGGACATGCCGGCCGACCTGGCGGGCAGCATCCTCAACCTGGGCCAGAAGCTCGGACGCCACATGAAGCGCCTGTATGACGTCGAGCGCGTGGGCTTCGCCTTCACCGGCATCCACGTGGCGCATGCGCACGCCCACGTCATCCCCATGCATCATCCGCAGGACGTCACGTCCACCCAGTACATCGAGCAGCAGGACCTGACCTTCAAGATGCCGCCCCAGCCCGCAGCCGAGGCGCTGGCCGCGACAGCCGCGCAACTGCGCGGCGAGCTGCACGCCTCGTAACGCGCGGCGGCCGCACAAAAAAACAAGGGCGGGTCCGAAGACCCGCCCTTGTCGCTTATCGAGCTACCGAAATTATTCGGCGCTGTCCTCAGCGGCTTCATCGACTTCCGGACGGTCAACCAGTTCCATGAAAGCCATGGGAGCGTTGTCGCCTTGACGGAAGCCCATCTTCAGCACGCGGGTGTAGCCGCCGTTACGAGCCGCGTAGCGCGGGCCGATTTCGGCGAACAGCTTCACCACCGCATCGCGATCGCGCAGACGGGCAAAAGCCAGACGCTTGTTCGCGAGCGTGGGCTCCTTGCCCAGCGTGATCAGGGGTTCGATGACGCGGCGCAATTCTTTCGCCTTCGGCAGCGTGGTCTTGATGGCTTCGTGGGTGATCAACGAAACGGCCATGTTGCGGAACATGGCAAGACGGTGACTGCTGGTGCGGTTGAGCTTACGCAAGCCATTACCGTGACGCATGATAAGTTTCCTTTGAATCTAAAGATGGCGTCAGCCATCGGGTTGCCGGCTCTTCTATCAACCTGCAATCAGGCCGCGGTCCGGTAGAAAACGGTGCATTTTACGACGGTTTCGCAAACTGGCCGGCGCAAGGCCGGCTGCCTGCGGGAACCGCCTCTTTTCAGAGGCGGCACCCTTTCAAGACTTAGGGACGCTCCAGGCCCAGGGGGGGCCAGTTTTCGAGCTTCATGCCCAGCGTCAGGCCGCGTGCGGCCAGGACTTCCTTGATCTCGTTGAGCGACTTGCGACCCAGGTTCGGGGTCTTGAGCAGCTCGTTTTCGGTACGCTGGATCAGGTCGCCGATGTAGTAGATGTTTTCGGCCTTCAGGCAGTTGGCCGAACGCACGGTCAGTTCCAGGTCGTCGACCGGGCGCAGCAGCACCGGATCGATCTGCGGCGTGCCGCGGACCGGGGCTTCGTACGAATCGCCAGCGCCTTCCAGGGCGGCGAAGACCGAGATCTGGTCCATCAGGATGCGGGCCGACTGGCGCACCGCTTCCTCGGGCGAGATCACGCCGTTGGTTTCGATGTCCAGGACCAGCTTGTCCAGGTCGGTACGCTGTTCCACACGGGCGCTTTCAACCGCGTAGCTCACGCGGCGGACCGGGCTGAACGAAGCGTCCAGAACGATGCGGCCGATGGTGTGGGTGCGGTCTTCCGACAGCGCGCGCACGTTGCCCGGCACGTAGCCGCGGCCCTTTTCAACCTTGATCTGCATTTCCAGCTTGCCTGCGTCCGTCAGATTGCAGATGGCATGGCCGGGGTTGATGATCTCGACGTCGTGCGGCAGCTCGATGTCGCTGGCCAGCACGGTACCCGCGCCGGTCTTGCGCAGAACCAGGGTCACTTCGTCGCGATTGTGCAGCTTGAAGACCACGCCCTTCAGGTTCAGCAGGATGTCGACGACATCTTCGCGAACGCCCGGGATGGTCGAGTATTCGTGCACCACGCCCGTCATCTGGACTTCGGTCGGCGCGTAGCCGGTCATCGAAGACAGCAGGATGCGGCGCAGGGCGTTGCCCAGCGTGTGACCGTAGCCACGCTCGAACGGCTCCATCACGATCTTGGCATGGTGCGTGCCGACCGGTTCGACTTCAATGGAGCGCGGCTTCAGGAAACCTTGAGTGGACATTTACTGTGTTCCTTTTCAATACCCTCGGCTCGTTACACCGATAAGGCTGATGGACAGGGTGAAACTTGAAACGCGGACGATGCGAAAAACACCGGCCGATACTTACCGCAAAGCCCGCTCCGCCTGAAGGCGAAAAGCGGGCTGCTGCGGGACGTGCAAACGGGTCGCGAGACCAGCTCGCCGGCGCCTTGCGAAGGTAGCGCCGGCAGGCCTGATTAACGCGAGTACAGTTCGACGACCATCGATTCGTTGATGTCGCGAGCGACGTCAGCGCGATCGGGGGCCGACTTGAACGTACCGGTCAACTTGGTCGTATCGACTTCCACCCACTGGGGGATGCCGATGCTGGTGGCCAGGTCGAGCGATTCCTTGATGCGGCCTTGCTTCTTGGCCTTTTCGCGGACCGACACGACGTCGCCAGCCTTGACCAGCATCGAAGCGATGTCAGCCGTGTGGCCGTTCAGTTCGATGGCGCGGTGGCTCACCAGCTGGCGAGCTTCGGCGCGGGTCGAGCCGAAGCCCATGCGGTAGACGACGTTGTCCAGGCGCGATTCCAGCAGCTGGATCAGCGTTTCGCCGGTGTTGCCACGGCGACGCTCGGCTTCAGCGAAGTACTTGCGGAATTGCTTTTCCAGCACGCCGTACATGCGCTTGAGCTTTTGCTTTTCGCGCAGTTGCAGACCGTAGTCGGAAGTGCGGGCACCCGAAGTGCGGCCGTGTTGGCCAGGCTTGGAATCCAGCTTGCACTTGGAATCCAGCGAGCGGCGGGCGCTCTTCAGGAACAGATCAGTACCCTCGCGACGCGAGAGCTTGCATTTGGGTCCAGTATAACGAGCCATGTGGATTCCCTTTAGATACGACGACGCTTCGGCGGACGGCAGCCGTTGTGCGGAACGGGCGTGATGTCGGCGATGGACGAAATCTTGATGCCCAGCGCGTTCAGAGCGCGGACCGACGATTCGCGGCCAGGACCGGGGCCCTTGATACGCACTTCCAGCGTCTTGATGCCGTACTCCAGCGCGACGCGGCCAGCCGTTTCAGCAGCGACCTGCGCGGCGAACGGGGTCGACTTGCGCGAGCCCTTGAAACCAGCACCGCCCGACGTGGCCCACGACAGCGCGTTGCCCTGACGATCGGTGATGGTGATGATGGTGTTGTTGAACGAAGCGTGAACGTGCGCGATGCCGTCCGAGACGTTCTTCTTGACCTTTTTGCGCACGCGCGAAGCGCCGCTGGTGGAAGCTTTCGCCATAATCCAGTTCCTCGATTATTTCTTCAGGGACGCAGCAGCACGACGCGGGCCCTTGCGGGTCCGGGCGTTGGTGCGAGTGCGCTGGCCGCGCACGGGCAAACCGCGCTTGTGACGCATACCGCGGTAGGTTCCCAGGTCGATCAAACGCTTGATCGAGAGCTGTACTTCACGACGCAGGTCGCCTTCAACCGTGAACAGACCAACATGTTCGCGGACGCGTTCCAATTCAGCGTCGTTCAGATCCTTGACCTTCTTGTCAAAGGGTACGTTTGCCGCTTCGCAAATCTTGCGAGCGCGCGTACGACCGATGCCAAAAATGGCGGTCAGTCCGATCTCGGCGTGCTGTTGCGGCGGGATGTTAATGCCAGCAATACGGGCCATGACTATTCCTTGAATAAATCTGTTGCGTAGTCGCTAACCCGGGTTAGCCTTGACGCTGCTTATGACGCGGGTCGGTGCAGATAACGCGCACCACGCCGTGACGTTTGATAACTTTGCAGTTGCGGCAGATCCGCTTAACCGATGCCATTACTTTCATGGTTGACTCCTAATTTTCCGTAATCCGGTTCCGCTCATTTGGAGCGGAAAACTATCCTGGCTCGCGTCAGATCATAGGGCGTGAGCTCCACTGTGACCTTGTCACCCGGCAGGATCCGGATGTAATGCATACGCATCTTGCCGGAAATATGGCCCAACACCACGTGGCCGTTTTCGAGCTTGACGCGAAATGTCGCGTTCGGGAGGTTCTCAAGAACCTCGCCTTGCATCTGAATGACGTCGTCCTTGGACATTCTTTTGCTTACCGCATCGGCAAACCCGCGCCCTTGAAGTTAGCCTTCTTGAGCAACGAGTCGTACTGGTGAGACATCATGTAGGCCTGAACCTGCGCCATGAAATCCATCGTCACCACCACAATAATCAACAGGGACGTACCACCGAAGTAGAAGGGAACGTTCCAGCGCATCACCAAGAATTCCGGCAACAGGCACACCAACGTGATGTAGATGGCACCTGCGAGCGTCAGACGCATCAGGATCTTGTCGATGTAGCGCGCTGTTTGTTCGCCCGGACGGATGCCCGGAACAAACGCACCACTCTTCTTCAGGTTGTCCGCCGTTTCGCGGCTGTTGAACACCAGAGCCGTGTAGAAAAAGCAGAAGAAAATAATCGCGACCGAGTACAGCGTGATGTAGAGCGGTTGACGAGGCGACAGGGCCGCAGCCAGGTCGCTAAGCCAGCGCATGTTCTCACTGCTGGAGAACCAGCTCGTGATCGTGGCCGGGAACAGAATGATCGACGATGCGAAGATCGGCGGAATCACCCCTGCCATGTTCAGCTTCAGCGGCAAATGCGAGCTTTGACCACCGTAGACCTTGTTGCCGACCTGACGCTTGGCGTAGTTCACCGTGATCTTGCGCTGTCCGCGTTCCACGAACACCACAAAAGCGGTAACCAGCACCACCAGAGCCACGATGAACAGTGCCGAAAGCACGGACATCGAGTTGGTGCGGACCAGGTCCAACAGTGCAGCCAGCGCCGCGGGCAGACCCGCAACGATACCTGCGAAGATCAGGATGGAAATCCCGTTGCCCAGACCACGTTCCGTGATTTGCTCACCCAGCCACATGACGAACATGGTGCCGGTGACCAAGGTCACGACGGTCGTAAAGCGGAACAGCATGCCCGGATCGATCACCAGTCCCTGCTGGGACTCCAACGCTACCGAAATGCCCACAGCCTGCACCAGCGCCAGCACGACCGTGCCGTAGCGGGTGTATTGGGTGATCTTCCGACGGCCGGCTTCGCCCTCTTTCTTGAGCGATTCCAGCGACGGCACCACCACAGACATCAGCTGCATGATGATGGATGCCGAAATGTACGGCATGATCCCCAGGGCAAAAATCGAGAAGCGCGAGAGCGCCCCGCCCGAGAACATGTTGAACAGGCCCAGGATCCCGCCCTGGTTCTGACGGAACAAGTCCGCCAGCGCATCCGGGTTGATGCCCGGCACGGGGATGTGTGTACCCAAACGGTAAACCACCAGGGCGAGCACCAGGAACACGAGGCGGCGCTTCAGATCGCCGTACCGTGCTCCGGTTTTGCCCAATGCCTGCGCGTTAGCCACTCGTCACCTCGTGATCAAGCAAGCGAGCCGCCCGCGGCTTCGATGGCGGCGCGAGCGCCGGCCGTCGCGGTAATGCCCTTGAGCACGACCTTGCGCGAGAGTTCACCCGACTTGATGACCTTGGCGAAACGAACCGCCTGGCCAATCACGCCAGCGGCCTTCAGCACTTGCACGTCGACTTCGTCGATGGGCAGGGCTTGCAGGTCCGACAGACGGACTTCGGCGTACAGGTGCTGGCCGAGCGGGGTGAAACCACGCTTGGGCAGACGACGCTGCAGCGGCATTTGACCGCCTTCGAAGCCAACCTTATGGAAACCGCCCGAACGCGACTTCTGACCCTTGTGACCACGGCCGGCGGTCTTACCCAGACCCGAACCGATGCCACGGCCGACGCGGCGCTTGGCGTGCTTGCTGCCCTCGGCGGGCTTCAGCGAATTAAGTTGCATATCCGACATGGTGATTCCTTAGGCTTCCGAGACGGAAACGAGATAATCCACCTTACGGATCATCCCACGCACCTCGGGCGTATCGACCAGCACGCGGCTGCTGTTGATACGGCCCAAGCCCAAACCGCGAACCGTGTCACGGTGCGATTGCTTGGTACCGATCACCGAGCGCACGAGGGTCACTTTGATCTGCTTCTGAGCCATGATTTACCCCAGGATTTCTTCGACCGACTTGCCGCGCTTGGCAGCAACATCAGCCGGGGTCATGGAGGCGCGCAGGCCGTTCAACGTGGCGCGAACCATGTTGTAGGGGTTGCTCGAGCCCAGGCTCTTGGCAACCACGTTACGCACACCCATCACATCAAAAATAGCGCGCATCGGGCCGCCGGCGATAACGCCGGTACCTTCAGCAGCGGGCGAGATCAGCACGGTAGCGGCGCCATGCTTGCCAACCACGGTGTGGTGCAGCGTGCCGTTCTTCAGAGCGACCTTGAACATGCCGCGACGGGCCTGTTCCATAGCCTTCTGAACGGACACCGGCACTTCACGCGCCTTGCCCTTACCCATGCCGATGCGGCCATCGCCATCGCCAACCACGGTCAGCGCGGCAAAGCTCATGGTGCGACCACCCTTGACCACTTTGCTCACGCGGTTGACCGCGATCATCTTTTCGCGGAGGCCGTCATCGTTCTCTTTTTCCGCGGCGTTCTTGCCTTGTACTTTAGCCATTTGACAGATCCTCGCTTAGAACTTCAGGCCGGCTTCACGCGCGGCATCGGCCAGCGCTTTCACGCGGCCATGGTAACGAAAGCCCGAGCGATCGAAAGCGACCAGTTCGATACCGGCAGCCTTGGCCTTTTCGGCCACGCGCTTGCCAACCAGCGACGCAGCGGCTTTGTTGCCGCCCTGGCCGGTTTGGCCGGCCAGTTGCGCGCGCACTTCGGCTTCGACCGTCGAGGCGCTGACCAGAACGCGATCGCCTTCCGGCGAAATGATGTTGGCGTAGATGTGCTGGTTCGAGCGGAAAATCGAGAGGCGATGAACGCGCAACTCGTTGATCTTCCGGCGGGTCGGAACCGCACGACGCAAACGGGAAACTTTTTTGTCCATGATTCGTCCTTGCGTGCGCCGTTATTTCTTCTTGGTTTCTTTGATGACGACGCGTTCGTCCGAGTAACGCACGCCCTTGCCCTTGTAGGGTTCGGGTTCGCGGTACGCGCGGATTTCAGCGGCCATCTGACCGACGACTTGCTTGTTGGCACCCTTGATGACGATTTCCGTCTGGGTCGGGCACTCGGCCTTGATACCGGCCGGCAACTGGTGCAAAACGTCGTGCGAGAAACCGAGCTGCAGCTTAACGGCGTCGCCTTGGATCGATGCGCGGTAACCCACGCCGACCAGGGTCAGCTTGCGCTCGAAGCCCTTGCTCACGCCCGTGACCATGTTGGCCACCAGAGCGCGCACGGTACCCGACATGGCGTTGGCGTGACGGCTGTCGTTGGCGGCGGCAAACGTGAGCTTGCCATTGTCCAACGCAATCGTGACGTCGCCGGTCAGGGCTTGGGTCAGGGAGCCCAGCGGGCCCTTGACGGTGATCTGATCCTGCTGGATGTTGGCTTCAACACCCTTGGGCAGTTCGACCGGATACTTAGCGATACGTGACATTCGAATTTCTCCTTAGGCCACGTAGCACAGCACTTCGCCGCCGACGCCGTTGGCGCGAGCCTTACGGTCGGTCATGACGCCGCGCGAGGTCGAAACGATAGCCACGCCCAGGCCGTTCATGACCTGAGGAATGCTGGTACGGCCCTTGTAGATACGCAGACCGGGGCGCGAAACGCGTTCGATGCGCTCGATGACCGGACGGCCAGCGTAGTACTTCAGGGTGATCTCGAGCTCAGGCTTGGCCTGGGTGCCCTTGATTTCAAAGCTGTCGATGTAGCCTTCGTCCTTCAGCACAGCGGCAATGGCCGCCTTCAGCTTCGAGGAGGGCATGCTCACCGTAACTTTGTCCACTTGCTGCGCATTGCGAATGCGGGTCAGCATATCGGCGATGGGATCGCTCATGCTCATATTGTTTCTCCTACCAGCTGGCCTTGGTGATGCCGGGGATTTCACCCTTCATCGCCATTTCACGCAGTTTGTGGCGCGTCAGGCCGAACTTGCGGAACACGCCGCGCGGACGACCGGTGACCACGCAACGGTTACGTTGACGCGTCGGGTTGGCATTGCGCGGCAGCTGTTGCAGCTTGAGCCGAGCTTGGTAACGTTCTTCGTCGGTCTTCGACTGGTCGTCGATGATCGCCTTCAACTCAGCGCGCTTGGCGGCGAACTTGTCAGCCAGCTTGGCGCGCTTGATGTCGCGATTGATGAGGGAAAGTTTAGCCACGTCATCAGCCCCTTAGTTACGGAACGGGAAGCTGAAGGCCGTCAACAGCGCCTTGGCTTCTTCGTCGGTCTTCGCGGTGGTGGTGATGCTGATGTTCAGCCCACGCAGCGCGTCGATCTTGTCGTACTCGATTTCGGGGAAAATGATCTGCTCTTTCACCCCGATGTTGTAGTTGCCACGGCCGTCGAACGCACGACCCGAGATGCCGCGGAAGTCGCGCACGCGAGGCAGCGCAACCGCCACCAGGCGATCCAGGAATTCGTACATGCGTTGACCGCGCAGCGTGACCATGCAACCGATCGGGTAGTTTTCGCGGATCTTGAACCCGGCGATAGCCTTCTTGGTCTTCGTCACGACGGGCTTCTGGCCGGCGATCTTGGTCAGGTCGCCAACAGCGTGCTCAATGACTTTCTTGTCCGACACCGCTTCCGACACACCCATGTTCAGGGTGATCTTGGTGATGCGCGGCACTTCCATCGTGCTCTTGTAGCCAAACTTGGCTTGCAGGTCGGCAGCGACCTTGCTCTTGTAGAGATCTTGCAAACGAGACATGTCTATCGCCCCTTACGCCTTGGCGCCGACAACGGCACCATTGGAACGGAACACGCGAACCTTGCGGCCTTCGACTTCTTGCACGCCCACGCGGTCGCCGCGGCCGGTGGCCGGGTTGAACAGCGCGACGTTCGAGATGTGAATCGGCATGGTCTTTTCGACAATCCCGCCGGGGTTGTTAGCCATCGGGTTGGCTTTCACGTGCTTCTTGACGACGTTGACGCCTTCGACCAGAACGTGGTCGGCATCGACGCGCGCCAGCACGGTACCGCGACGCTTCTTGTCGCGGCCGGTCAGGACGATGACTTCGTCGCCTTTACGAATGTTGTTCATCGTAGGGCTCCTTACAGCACTTCCGGGGCCAACGACACGATCTTCATGAACTTCTCGGTACGCAGTTCACGCGTAACGGGTCCGAAGATGCGGGTGCCGATGGGCTCCAGCTTGGCGTTGAGCAACACGGCGGCATTGCCACCGAAACGAATCAGCGAACCGTCTTTACGGCGCACGCCCTTGGCGGTACGAACCACCACGGCATTGTAAATTTCGCCTTTCTTGACGCGTCCGCGCGGAGCCGCATCTTTGACGCTCACCTTGATGATGTCGCCGATACCGGCATAACGGCGCTTGGAGCCACCGAGCACCTTAATGCACATGACATGACGCGCACCAGTGTTATCGGCCACATCCAGCGTGGTCTGCATTTGGATCATGATTTTTCCTGTTCCAACTTAACTGGAAATACGGTTTTCCCAACAAGGGAACACTGCAATTCCTGCCAGTTTTGGTCCCGTCAGGTCTGCCGCCCTGCTTTAGTGTTGGCATGTCTGGAGCTTTCGCCCTACTCACGCAACTGGTTGGCAACGCAACGACCCTGGGTTGAAATCCTGCGGGTATTCCCCCAACACGTCGGGCTAACCTGCATAGGCGCGGGCCAACTCGATCGACAATCTGGGAAAGCTGATAATTCTAACGTGGTTAATTTTTGAGCGCAAGCACTTTGTGTGGATAACCCACAAAAGCCACGCTTTCCCCGTGACCGGGGTGGACCGAGGCTATCTGCCCCCTATTTCTGGCGGTAGTAGCCCTTTTCCCAGGCATCGTGGTTGGCCTTGCCGCGACGGATCTCGTCCGTGAACGGGGCGGCCATGAGCACCAGGCGGTTGAGCCATTTTACCGGAACGCGGCAGGGGCGCTCGAAGTCCACGAAGAGCACTGCGCGCAGTCCGGCGGTGTCGTTGTGGACCTGATGCGGGTAGAGGTCGTCGAACACCACCGCCCGCCCTTCCCGCCAACTGTAACGCTCACCTCCGACCTCGATCCAGCATTGCTCGACCGGTTCCGGCACCACCAGTCCCAGGTGCAGGCGCAGGACGCCGTTGTACGGACCCGTGTGCAGGGGGATGCGCTTGCCGGCCTCCAGGATGGAGAAGAACGCCGTACGGATACCAGGGATTCCCTGCAGCGCCCGGGCGGTCGCCGGGCAGCGCGCCAGATTGCGCTCGGAGCGCAGGCCGTAGCCCATGAAGACGAAGGTCTTCCATTGATCGTCCGAGGTGATCTGGCCCACGTCGGGGGAGATCTCATGGAAGGCGGGCAGATACTGGCGCTCGGACAGCAGGCCGGCCAGCTCGGCGCGGATGGCGGGCGCCTCTGCCTCGAGCGCGGCGACCCAGGGGAACTGGCTGTTGTCGAAAATGGGACGGTCGCCGACCAGCGAGGCCTGGGCGATGCGGTTGCGCAACCAGTCTATGAAGCGGAAAAAGACGCGCGAGTAGAAACTGGGCTTGCTGGGCGGACGCGCATCGACGGGTTGCACAATAATTAGCCCGATAGACAGCCAAAGATGCACCATTTTGTCCATGCCGGCGCGCGCATGCAAGACTTGCGCCGACATATTGGCTCCAATGCGCGGCCGGGCATTGGCCCTCCCCGCCGCCGACAAGCTGGTTTAGACTGGCGTGGGCGACAGTGATCGCTATCCACTCCTATTTCGCAAGGGAAGACAGGCATGTATGAACAGTTGGCGCTGTATATCGACGGCGAATTCGTCGCCGGAGAGGGCAGGCGCACCCAGGACGTCATCAACCCGGCCACGCTGGAAGTTCTCGGCCAGCTGCCCCACGCCACCGAAGCGGATCTGGATCGGGCGCTAGCCGCCGCCCAGCGCGCGTTCGAGTCGTGGAAGAAATCCTCTCCCATGGACCGCTCGGCCATCCTGCGCAAGGTCGCGACGCTGTCGCGCGAACGCGCCCAGGAAATCGGCCGCAACATGACGCTGGACCAGGGCAAGCCGCTGGCGGAAGCCGTGGGCGAAGTCACCTCCTGCGCCGAACACGCCGACTGGCACGCCGAGGAATGCCGCCGCATCTACGGCCGCGTGGTCCCGCCGCGCAATCCTGACGTGCGCCAGATCGTGGTGCGCGAACCGATCGGCGTCTGCGCTGCCTTCACGCCCTGGAACTTCCCGTACAACCAGGCCATCCGCAAGATCGCCGCCGCCATCGGCGCCGGCTGCACGGTGGTGCTGAAGGGCCCCGAGGACTCGCCCAGCGCCGTCATGGCCATTGCCCGCATGTTCCACGACGCCGGCCTGCCCAAGGGCTGCCTGAACATCGTCTGGGGCGAACCCGCCAAGATCTCCGACTACCTGATCCGCTCGCCCATCGTGCGCAAGGTGTCGTTCACCGGCTCCGTGCCGGTGGGCAAGCAGCTGGCCGCGCTGGCCGGCGCCCACATGAAGCGCGTCACCATGGAACTGGGCGGCCACTCGCCCGTGCTGGTGTTCGACGACGCCGACATCGACCGCGCCGCCACCATGCTGGCCAAGTTCAAGATCCGCAACGCCGGCCAGGTGTGCGTGTCGCCGACCCGCTTCTATGTCCAGAACGGCGCCTACGAGCAGTTCCTCGCGCGCTTCTCGGAAGTGCTGAAGAACATCAAGGTCGGCGACGGCCTGGAAGCCGGCACCGACATGGGTCCGCTGGCGCACGAGCGCCGCGTCCCCGCCATGAGCGCCTTCATCGACGACGCCAAGAAGCACGGCGGCAAGGTGGTGGTCGGCGGCGGCCCGCTGGACCGCAAGGGCTTCTTCTTCGCCCCCACGGTCGTGACCGAAGTGCCCGACAACTCCATGCTGATGACCGAGGAGCCCTTCGGCCCGGTCGCGCCGGTGGTCCGCTTCACGGATACCGATGAAGTGCTGCGCCGCGCCAACAGCCTGCCCTTCGGCCTGTCGTCCTACGTGTTCACGAACTCGCTGCAGACGGCCACCAAGGTCTCCAACGGCCTGGAAGCCGGCATGGTCAACATCAACCACTTCGGCAGCGCCCTGGCCGAGACGCCCTTCGGCGGCATCAAGGACAGCGGCATCGGCAGCGAAGGCGGCCTGGAAACGTTCGACGGCTACCTGGTCACGAAATTCATTACGCACATCTGACCTGGCAGTGACAAAAAAGCCCCGCAGGATTTTCTGCGGGGCTTTTTTTATGCCTCACGCCGGGGGAACCGGGCCGGGCAGTTCGCGGCAGAAGGCCGCTCAGGAACTTGCCCGCAAGTCGCGCGGCGTCATGCCGAAGCGGCGCTTGAACAGGCGGCTGAAATGCGAGGGGTGCGAGAAGCCCACCTGATAGGCCAGTTCGGCAATGCTGCGGTGGCTGTGCTGCGGGTTCAACAACAGTTCGCGGCACTTGTCGAGCCGCTGGTCGAAGATGAAGGATTCGACCGACAGGCCGCCCGCACGCGCGATGCGGTGCAGATAGGCCACCGACAAGCCGCAGCCCTGCGCCACCTGCTGCGGCGACAGGGCCGGATCCGCCAGATGCTGGCGGATGTAGGCCAGCGCGCGCTGCCGGTGCGCCAGCGTGACGCTGCTGTCCGACTCCGACACCTGCCCCTGGCCTGACTGCACCAGGAACAGCACGATCAGGTCGATCAGGCGTTCGCCCAGTTCCGCTGCTTCGACATCCGACCAGCCGTCCACCCCTTTGAACAAGTGGTCCATGTAGCTGGCCAGCAAGGCGCCTCGCGGCGAACCGTCATCGACGCGCAGCTTGTAGAAGGCGCCGACGCGGGAATCGCGCTGCAACAGCGCACTGCGCGGAAAGGACACGCTCAGGCTGCGGTAGCCCGCCGCGCCCTGCGCCGTGGCCTGGTAGGGCAGGCTCTGGTTCATCAGATAGACGCAGCCGGGTTCGACCTGGAACTCTCGCCCCTGCTGCTGCACGGCCAGGGGTCCCGCCAGCGGCAGACCAAAGGTATAGAACTCCTGATCCAGGCGCGACACGTTGCCGGCGGTGCGCTCCAGCTTCTGCCCCTGGTAATGGAGATCGTTGAACTGCAGGCTGCCCCGCCGCGCATAGCGCACATGTCCGGCGAAGCTGTCGGGCCCGCCGCCATGCACCTCGAAGGGACCGAACGCGTGCGACAACGCCGCGCGCCATTCGTCGCGCCGGTCAGCGCCAGCGCTGGCCGAAATGGCGAATTCCGTATCGGACATGGTTCGGTCTCCTTGGACGCCTGCGCCGCGGCCGGGCGCTCGTGATCCTGCGTCTACATATTCTTGACTCACCCTGCTGCGGGGCGTCTGGCGCCTTGAAGGCGCGCTTGGCGCAAGTCTATATTCAGCCCGATAAGCACACAACCTGGACAACCCGGGAGGAGACTCATGGCACCAGCGCCCGCACCAGCCGGCCGCCACGCGCCGGCTTCGCGCTATTTGCGCTGCGCAGGCCGCGAGCTGCATTACACCGAATGGGGCGCGGCGGACGCGCCCCCCATCATCATGTGGCATGGGCTGGCACGCACCGGCCGCGACTTCGACGATCTGGCGCAAGCGCTCGCCGGCGACTACCGCATCATCTGTCCGGACGCGATCGGCCGGGGCCTGTCGCAATGGAGCCCCGACCCGGTCGCCGAGTACCAGCTGGACTTCTATGCAACGCTGGCCCGCGCCCTGGCGGACGGGCTGTCGCTGGACCGCGTGCGCTGGGTGGGGACGTCCATGGGCGGCGCCACCGGCATGCACGCTGCCGCCACCACTTTGCGCGACCGGATCTCGCACCTGGTCGTCAACGACATCGGGCCCGAACTGCCGCAGGCCGCGATCGACCGCATCGTGGCCTATGTCGGCGCGCCGCCGGCCTTCGATACGGTCACGGAGCTGGAAGCCTGGCTGCGCGTCGCCTACAAGCCCTACGGCTGGCAAAGCGACGAACAATGGCGCCGGATGGCCGAAACATCCGTACGCCGGCTGCCGGACGGCCGGATCACACTGCACTATGACCCGGCCATCGTCGGCCAGTTCAACGACCATCCCGCCGACTACGACCGCTGGAGCGGCTACGACTCGCTGCGCATGCCGCTGCTGCTGCTGCGCGGCGCCGATTCGGACCTGCTGCTGCCCGAGGTCGCCGACGCCATGACCCGCCGCGGGCCGCGCGCGCAACGCATCGACTTCCCCGATTGCGGCCACGCCCCCGCCCTGAACGTCGCTCCCCAGATCGACGCCATCCGCCTATTCCTTGCCACGCCGGATCACACGGCGGCTGACCGCCCCCAATAACAGGAGACTCCCATGAAACGCGTCCTGCTCGCCGCGCTCGCCGGCCTCTGCATGAATTCCGCCATCGCGGCGAAAGACTTCGTCGTGGCCCACGTCTACGACAAGACCGGTCCGCTGGAGGCCTACGCCAAGCAAACTCAGAACGGCCTGATGCTGGGGCTGGAATATGCGACGCAAGGCACCATGACGGTCGCCGGGCGCAAGATCCGCGTGATCGAAAAGGACAACCAGGGCAAGCCCGACGTGGCGCGCGCCCAGCTGGCCTCGGCCTATGCGGACGACAACGCCGACATCGCCGTCGGCCCCACCTCGTCCGGCGTCGCGCTGGCCATGCTGCCCATCGCCGAGGAATACGAAAAGATCCTGCTGGTCGAGCCTGCCGTGGCGGATTCGATCACCGGCGACAAGTGGAACAAGTACATCTTCCGCACCGGCCGCAACTCGTCGCAGGACGCCATCGCCAATGCGGTCGCCTTCGACCAGGCCGGCACGTCGATCGCCATGCTGGCGCAGGACTATGCCTTCGGCCGCGACGGCGTAAAGGCGTTCAAGGGCGCCTTGAAGAACGCCAAGATCGTGCACGAGGAATACCTGCCGGCCAACGCCACCGACTTCACGGCTGGCGCGCAGCGCCTGTTCGATGCGCTCAAGGACAAGCCGGGCCGCAAGATCATCTTCATCCTGTGGGCGGGCGCGGGCAATCCGTTCAAGATCGCCGATCTGGATCCCAAGCGCTTCGGCATCGAGATCGCCACCGGCGGCAACACGCTGGCCGCGATGACGCCGCTGAAATCGCTGGCCGGCATGGAAGGCGCCACCTATTACTACTATGGCATTCCCAAGAATCCGATCAACGACTGGCTGGTGGCCGAACACCAGAAGCGTTACGGCCAGCCGCCGGACTTCTTCACCGCGGGCGGCATGGCCTCGGGCATCGCGATCGCCACCGCGCTGGCCAAGACCAACGGCAATTCCGATACCGACACGATGATCAAGGCCATGGAAGGCATGAGCTTCGAGACGCCCAAGGGCAAGATGACCTTCCGTCCCGAAGACCACCAGGCCATGCAGTCCATGTACCACTTCCGCATCAAGAATGATCCGTCGGTGCCGTGGGCCGTGCAGGACCTGGTCAAGGAAATCACGCCGGACCAGATGTCGGTGCCGATTCAGAACAAACGCTGAGCGCGCTGCCCATCCATGCTGGAAACCCAATCGCTCACGATCCGTTTCGGCGGACACGTGGCGGTCAACGAAGTCAGCTGCAGCTTTGCGCCTGGCACCTTGACCGCCATCGTCGGCCCGAACGGCGCGGGCAAGACCACCTACTTCAACCTGATCTCCGGCCAGCTGCGCGCCAGCGCCGGCACGGTGCGCCTGAACGGGCGCGACCTGACGCCGCTGGCCGCGCCCGCGCGCATGCATGCGGGGCTGGGCCGAGCCTTCCAGCTGACCCAGCTGTTTCCGCGCCTGAGCGTGCATGAGAACGTACGCCTGGCCCTGCAATCGCGCCAGCAAGGCATGGGCTGGCGCCAGATCCGGTTCTGGCGCACCTGGAGCGACGACCGCGGCCTGATCGAACGCGCCGACGCGCTGCTGGAACGCACCCGCCTGTCTGCGCGCCGTGACCAGTCTGCCGCCGACTTGCCGCACGGCGACCAGCGCAAGCTGGAGATCGCCATGCTGATCGCGCTGGAACCGCAGGTCTTCATGTTTGACGAACCCACGGCAGGCATGAGCGTGGACGACGTGCCCGTCGTGCTGGAACTGATCCGCGAACTCAAGAATGATCCGTCGAAGACGATCTTGCTCGTGGAGCACAAGATGGACGTGGTGCGGGAACTGGCGGACCGCATCGTGGTGCTGCACAACGGCCAGCTGATGGCCGACGGCGACCCGGCGACGGTGATCGCCTCGCCCATCGTGCAGCAGGCCTATCTGGGCGTGAGTCCAGTGGAGAAGGCGGCATGACGCAAGCGCTGCTGGAATTGAAGAACGTGCATACGCATATCGGCGCGTACCACATCCTGCACGGCGTGGATCTGGCCGTCGCGCCGGCGGCCGTGACCATGCTGCTGGGCCGCAACGGCGCCGGCAAGACCACCACGCTGCGCACCATCATGGGGTTGTGGCGGGCGTCGCAAGGCCAGGTGAGCTTTGACGGCGCGCCCGTCGGCGGCCCCGGCACGCGCACCTCGCCGCCCGACATGGCGCGCATGGGCATGGCTTACGTGCCGGAGAACATGGGCATCTTCGCCGACCTGTCCGTGAAGGAGAACATCCTGCTGGCGGCGCGCCAGGCCAGGAATGCCAGCCAGTTGGATACGGCGCGGCTGGAATGGATCTTCGGTTTCTTTCCTGCATTGAAGAAGTTCTGGCTGCATCCCGCCGGCAAGTTGTCGGGCGGACAGAAGCAGATGCTGGCCGTGGCGCGCGCCATCATCGAGCCGCGCCGGCTGCTGCTGGTGGATGAGCCGAGCAAAGGCCTGGCGCCCGCCATCATCCAGAACATGATCGACGCCTTCATCGAACTGAAGCAGGCGTCCACCACCATTCTGCTGGTCGAGCAGAACTTCAACTTCGCGCGCCTGGTCGGCGATCACGTCGCCGTGATGGACAACGGCCGCGTCGTCCACGCGGGCGGCATGGCCGAACTGGCCGCGGACGACGAACTACAGACGCGCCTCTTGGGCCTGTCGCTGGGAAGCCACCAATGAGCACGCTCGAACTCGATACCCCGCTGCCGCGCGTACGCGCGGACCTGCGCCCTGTCCTCCTGGTGCTGGCCCTGGCCGCGCTGGCCCTACCCCTGGTCGGATCCTTCTCCACCTGGGTCACCCTGACCCTGGCGGGGCTGGCCATGGGCATGATCATCTTCATCGTGGCCTCGGGCATGACGCTGGTGTTCGGCCTGATGGACGTGCTGAACTTCGGCCACGGCCTCTTCATCGCCATCGGCGCGTACATGGCCGCGACCGTGCTGGGCGCCATGGCCGACTG
Source organism: Achromobacter sp. GD03932 (assembly GCF_029839485.1). Classification (NCBI taxonomy): domain Bacteria; kingdom Pseudomonadati; phylum Pseudomonadota; class Betaproteobacteria; order Burkholderiales; family Alcaligenaceae; genus Achromobacter; species Achromobacter sp. GD03932. The sequence continues at coordinate 33,052 of NZ_JAOCAT010000010.1, read as the reverse complement.
GACGCAGTCGGGCAGCCTGTGGATCAACCTGGGCGCGGTACTGCCCGCCATGATCGTCGGCATGCTGGTCGCGGGCGCCGTGGGCCTGGCGTTCGAACGCATCATCGTGCGGCCCGTCTATGGCCAGCATCTGAAGCAGATCCTCATCACCATGGGCGGCATGATCATCGGCGAAGAGATCATCAAGATGCTGTGGGGTCCCCAGACGATTTCGCTGCCGCTGCCCGAGGCGCTGCGCGGCGCGTTCCTGCTGGGCGATGCCGCCATCGAGAAGTTCCGCATCGTCGCCCTGCTGACGGGCCTGCTGGTACTAGGCGGCATGCTGTGGCTGCTCAACCGCACAAAACTGGGCCTCCTGATCCGCGCCGGCGTCGAGGACCGCGAGATGGTGGAAAGCCTGGGCTACCGCATCCGTCATCTGTTCGTCGGCGTGTTCGTGGCCGGCTCGATGCTGGCGGGACTGGGCGGCGTGCTGTGGGGCATGTACCAACAATCGGTCGTGCCTCAGCTGGGCGCGCAGGTCAACGTGCTGATCTTCATCGTCATCATGATCGGCGGCCTGGGCTCCACCGTGGGCTGCCTGATCGGCGCGCTGCTGGTCGGACTGATGGCCAACTACACCGGCTTCCTCCTGCCCAAGGCCGCCCTGTTTTCGAACATCGCGCTGATGGTCGCCATATTGCTGTGGCGTCCGCAGGGCGTGTATCCGGTCACGAATCGCTAGGAACTGCCGACATGTCCGTACGCCTGCTTTCCGGCGACCCTCCGCGCAGCACGCTGCTGGCCATGGCGCTGATCGCCATCGTGGCCCTGCTGGCCGCCGCGCCCTTTCTGTTTCCCGGCCCCAAATCGCTGGCGGTGGCCGCGAAGATCCTGGTGTTCGTGATCCTGGTCGCCAGCTATGACCTGCTGCTGGGCTACACCGGCATCGTCAGCTTCGCGCACACCATGTTCTTCGGCATCGGCGCGTATGGCGTGGCGATCGCCAGCATCCGCATGGAACCGGGTTGGACCGCGGTGTTCGCGGGCTTGGGCGGCGGCCTGGTGGTTTCACTGGCCTTCGCCCTGCTGATCGGCCTGGCCAGCCTGCGCGTGCGCGCGATCTTCTACGCCATGATCACGCTGGCCGTCGCCGCGGCGTTCCAGACGCTGGTGTCGCAATTGTCCGATCTGACGGGTGGCGAGGATGGCCTGAACTTCAAGGTGCCGCAGATGCTGCGGCCGGCCTTCCGGCCGTTCTCCGAACAGATCTTCGGCGTGACGGTGGATGGCCGCGTGATCACCTATTACCTGATCGCCGCGGTCTGCGTGGTGCTGTTCCTGCTGTTGCTGCGCATCGTGAATTCGCCCTTCGGCCGGGTGTTGCAAGCCATACGCGAGAACCCGTTCCGCGCCGAAGCCATCGGCTACCGCACGGTGCTTTACCGCAGCCTGTCCAATCTGCTGGCGGCCGCCTTCGCCACGCTAGCGGGCGCCATGTACGCGCTCTGGCTGCGCTACAACGGGCCGGATACCTCGCTGTCGTTCGAGATCATGCTCAACATCCTGCTGATGCTAGTGATCGGCGGGATGGGCACCATGTACGGCGCCGTGGTGGGCGCGAGCCTGTTCGTGTTCGCGCAGAGCTATCTGCAAGATGGCCTGCACGTGATCCACGACGCGGTGTCGGGCGTGGCGCCGTTGGCGCTGCTGTTCGAGCCGGACCGGTGGCTGCTATGGCTGGGGATCTTGTTCGTGGTGTCGGTGTATTACTTCCCTACCGGGATTGCGGGCCGACTGCGGGAACTGGCGGCGCGGCGCTAGTCGCGCGGTTTCCCGATCTCCCGTCAAAGCGCTACATCCCCGCAGCGGGGCCAGGCGAAAGCAGTGTGGCAATACGCCTACGCCTGGTTGCCCTGTCACTGCGGAGTGCTATTTCACACGGCTGCGCACATCATCCAGACTGCGCTTCACATCATCCAGGCGCCGTTGCAGATCTTCGATGTTGCGGCTGCTGGAATCCGAATTGCTGTTGAGCTGCGATACGCTGCGCGACAGTTTTTCCAACTCATTCTTCTGACTGTCGGCGCTGCGAGCCAGCTTGTCCAGATCGCTGCGCTGACCATCGCTGCTACGACCGCCATCGCCTTGTTTACGCTCTAGCGCGGAGAGCTTCTGCGCCTGCTCCTCCAGCTTGCGGTTGAGCTCCTCGTTCTTGCGTCGCAACTCAGTCAGCGCGTCGGCCTGTTCGCTCAGCTGGCGGGTCAGCTTGTCGACTTCCATGCCGGTGCTTACCCGACCGTTATGGCCGACAACAAGCATGCTCTCGCTAAACGGCCTCTCCACGACGAAGTCCTTCAATTGCACGTTGTTGCGATCGGCCCGCGCCGCCGGCGTAGCCGATAGCGCCAGCACCGATGCGCAACCGCAAGCGGCCATGAACTTGCCCACAGATCCACCCATTGTTTCGTGCTCCAGCTGACGGAAACTCGGAAACGCGAAATGCGTACCCGCGAGAGTTGTAACAGGCACATCAGGAGCGGGGAATCCCCCGCGCACGGACAGTTGCTACGCTGCGTTTCAGAAGAAATGGTGGATGGCGCGATCGATCAGCGGGCCGGTTCGCGAAGCGCGTCGGCGTTGCGCAGCAATCCATCAACCCGCCGCTGCATATCGTCGACCTGGCGCCGCGCATCTGCGGTGCCGTCCGACCTAGAACCCGCCGGCGCTGGCGCCAGTTTGGGCATGGCCGGGAGTGGAAGGTCGACCGAATTTCGATTCAGCGGAATTCTGCCCGAAGGCTCTGAACGATCTTTCGGCGGCTGACCTAGCAACCGCTCCAGCGCCTGCAGTTGCAACCGCTGCTCATCGAGCGCGCGCTCCTGTCTCGCGAGCGCCAATTCATCTGCGTCCTGAGTGCCAAAGATGAGCGCATGGTCGCGTGATTCCGACGGTAGCCCCACGCGCTGATCGGGGCCAGCGGTGAGGACGTCGCGGCCTCGGACTTCGGGCACCACAGCGGCAGGCGCGGCGGGCCCCACGGCCGGTTGCGCCAAGGCAGGAAACACGAACAGGCCCAGGCAGCAGGCCACGGCGCCCATCAGCGCGGATCTCGGAACATACTTCATGTCTTTGTCATCTATCCCGAAGTACGTGGTTGCGGGCGTCGGAGAGGACGCGCTGGACGAAAAAAAACGGCAAGGGTTTGATCCCTTGCCGTCTTATATCAGAACGGCGCGCCGTTCCGATGTACTGCTTTACTTAGATGATACGTGCGGCTTCAACCAGACGCACCACGCGCCACGACTTCGAGCGCGAGATGGGACGGCCTTCAGCGATTTCAACCGTATCGCCTTCGTTGTACTGGTTCGATTCATCGTGCGCCTTGTACTTCGCGGAACGCATGATGATCTTGCCGAAGATGGGGTGCTTGACGCGGCGCTCAACGAGCACGACGACAGTCTTGTCCATCTTGTTGCTGACGACCTTGCCAACCAGCGTGCGCTGGCGCTTGGCCACTTGGGTGTTTTGAGTTTCGCTCATCTTTATTTCCCTGCCTTCTCGGTCAGCAAGGTACGAACGCGCGCGATGTCGCGACGCACGTTGCGCAGCTGGCTGGTGTTGGCCAGTTGCTGCGTGGCCTTCTGCATACGCAGACCGAATTGTGCCTTCAGCAGGCTTTCGAGCTCTTTGCCGAGCTCGGCGGCATCTTTCGAACGGAGTTCGCTAGCTTTCATGTTAGTACTCCTTAAGCACCGATATGACGCGCGACGAACGTGGTCGAAATCGGCAGCTTGGCAGCGGCCAGGCGGAAAGCTTCACGCGCGAGCTCTTCGCTAACCCCTTCCATTTCGTAGAGCACCTTGCCGGGCTGAATTTCAGCGACCCAGTACTCCGGGTTGCCCTTACCGTTACCCATACGGACTTCGGCAGGCTTCTGCGAGATGGGCTTATCCGGGAAAATGCGAATCCAGATGCGGCCGCCACGCTTGATGTGACGATTGATGGCACGACGAGCAGCTTCGATCTGGCGAGCGGTCAGACGGCCACGGCCGGTGGCCTTCAGACCGAATTCGCCGAACGACACGTGGGTACCACGGGTCGCCAGACCGGTGTTGCGGCCCTTCTGCTCTTTGCGATACTTTCTGCGAGAGGGTTGCAGCATGGTTATTCTCCTTCAGGCGCCGGAGCAGCGTCCGCCTTGCGGGGACCACCACGACCACGGCCACCCGGACGACCGGTGCGAGCACCGTCCGGACGATCACCACGCGGAGCGCGGCGCGGACGACGTTCTTCTTCGCGCGGGGCAGCGGTTTCCGGCGGCAATTCGCCGTTGGCCAGCATGTCGCCCTTGTAGACCCAGACCTTGATGCCGATCACGCCATAGGTCGTGTGGGCTTCGGAGGTGCCGTAGTCGATGTTGGCCTTCAGGGTGTGCAGCGGCACACGGCCTTCGCGATACCACTCGGTGCGAGCAATTTCGATACCGTTCAGACGGCCCGAGCTCATGATCTTGATGCCTTGGGCACCCAGACGCATGGCGTTCTGCATCGCGCGCTTCATGGCGCGACGGAACATGATGCGCTTCTCGAGCTGTTGCGAGATCGAGTCGGCGATCAGTTGAGCATCGGTTTCCGGCTTGCGGATTTCTTCGATGTTGACGTGCACGGGCACGCCCATCAGGCGCTGCAGATCAGCCTTCAGGCTTTCGATGTCTTCGCCGCGCTTGCCGATCACCACGCCCGGACGAGCCGAGTAGACGGTGATGCGGGCATTCTTGGCGGGACGCTCGATGATCACGCGACCGACGGAGGCGCTCTTGAGCTTCTTCTTCAGGTACTCGCGAACGCGAATGTCTTCGGCCAGCATCGAGCCGAAGGCCTTGTCGTCGGCGAACCAACGCGAGGACCAATTACGGGTGACCGCGAGACGGAACCCAGTGGGGTGAATTTTCTGACCCATCGTGACTCCTTAAGCTCCGACCTTGACCGTGATGTGGCAGGTCTGCTTCTCGATACGGTTGCCGCGGCCCTTGGCGCGAGCGGAGAAGCGCTTCATCGACTGAGCCTTGTCCACGAAGATCGTGGTGACTTTCAGTTCGTCGATGTCGGCGCCGTCATTGTGCTCGGCGTTGGCGATGGCGGATTCGACAGCCTTCTTCAGGATGGCGGCCGCCTTCTTCGGCGAGAAGGTGAGGATGTTCAGCGCTTGCGAGACGGACTTGCCGCGGATCAGGTCCGCAACCAGTCGGGTCTTTTGAGCGGAGATGTGAACCCCACGGATAATGGCAGTAGTTTCCATCGCTTACCTCTTCGCCTTCTTGTCCGCGGCGTGACCCTTGAACGTACGGGTCAGCGCGAACTCGCCCAGCTTGTGACCGACCATGTTCTCGTTGATGTAAACGGGAACGTGCTGCTTGCCGTTGTGCACAGCGATCGTCAGACCGATGAACTCGGGCAGGATCGTGGAGCGACGCGACCAGGTCTTGATCGGCTTCTTGTCTTTGCCCGCGACGGCCGTGTCCACCTTTTTGATCAGGTGAGCATCGACAAACGGGCCTTTCTTGATCGAACGTGACATAGTGTTCGCCTCTTACTTGCGCTTGCGCCGTTGGACGATCATATTGTTCGTCCGCTTGTTGCGACGGGTCTTGAAACCCTTCGCCGGAGTGCCCCACGGGCTGACCGGTTCGCGTGCTTCGCCGGTACGGCCTTCGCCGCCACCGTGCGGGTGATCCACCGGGTTCATGGCAACGCCACGAACCGTCGGGCGGACACCGCGCCAACGCATTGCACCGGCCTTGCCGATTTGGCGCAGGCTGTGTTCTTCGTTACCGACTTCACCGATGGTGGCGCGGCATTCGATGTGCACACGGCGGACTTCACCCGAGCGCAGACGCACTTGAGCGTAGATGCCTTCGCGAGCCAGCAGGACGGCGGAAGCGCCGGCCGAACGGACCATCTGAGCACCCTTGCCAGGCAGCATTTCGACGCAGTGAATCGTCGTACCCACCGGGATGTTGCGGATCGGCAGCGTGTTGCCAGCGCGGATCGGGGCTTCGACGCCCGACAGCAGCGTGGCGCCAACTTCCAGACCGCGCGGAGCGATGATGTAACGACGTTCGCCGTCGGCGTAGCACAGCAGAGCGATGTGCGCCGTACGGTTGGGGTCATATTCCAGACGCTCGACCTTTGCCGGGATGCCATCCTTGTCGCGACGGAAGTCGACGACGCGGTAGTGCTGCTTGTGGCCACCGCCACGATGACGGATCGTGATGTGACCGTTGTTGTTACGGCCAGAACCACGGGTCTTCTTTTCCAGCAGCGGCGCGTAGGGCTCACCCTTGTGCAGGTTCGGGCTGACAACCTTCACCATGCCACGGCGGCCAGCCGAAGTCGGCTTAACTTTTACGAGGGCCATTTACTTCACCTCCGCAAAGTCGATTTCCTGGCCGTCCTTGAGCGACACGTAAGCCTTGCGCTCATTGCGACGACGGCCAACGAATCGGCCAAAGCGCTTGACTTTGCCCTTACGGTTGAGGACCTGCACGGACTCGACCTGCACCTTGAAGAGCAGTTCGACGGCAGCCTTGATTTCCGGCTTGGTAGCGTCAGCCACGACACGGAAAGCGACTTGCTGATTCTTCTCGGCAACGAAGGTGGCCTTTTCGGTCACGATCGGGGCCAGAATGACTTGCATCAAGCGTTCAGCGTTCATCCCAGCATCTCCTCGAGTTGAGCGATGGCCGGCTTGGTGATCAGCACTTTCTTGTAGTGGACCAGCGACAACGGATCGGCATAACGGGGCTCGACAACAGCAACGTGCGGCAGGTTGCGGGTGGCGAGGTAAACATTTTCATCAACGCTGTCGGTGATGATCAGGACCGAGTCCAGGCCCAGGCTCTTCAGCTTGGCAGCTGCGTCCTTGGTCTTGGGCGATGCCAGATCAAACGATTCGACGACGGCGATGCGGTCTTCGCGAGCGAGCTGCGACAGGATCGAACGGATCCCGGCGCGGTACATCTTCTTGTTGACCTTCTGGCTGAAGTTCTCTTCGGGCGAGTTCGGGAAAATCCGACCACCGCCACGCCACAGCGGCGACGAAGTCATACCAGCGCGTGCGCGGCCGGTACCCTTCTGGCGCCAGGGCTTCTTGGTCGAATGCTTGACTTCAGTGCGATCCTTCTGAGCGCGGTTACCCGAACGGGCGTTGGCTTGGAAAGCCACCACGATCTGATGAATCAGCGCTTCGTTGAAGTCACGGCCGAAGATGGTGTCGGGTGCGCTGAACGTAGCAGCGGCCTGACCTTGGTCGTTCAGGAGCTTGAGATCCATTTACTTACGCTCCCTTCTTGGCCGGGGCCTTGATGGCCGGGCGCACGACGATGTCGGCGCCAGCGTGGCCGGGGACAGCGCCCTTGACCAGCAGCAGGCCGCGCTCAACGTCAACGCGAACGACGTCGAGGTTTTGAACGGTGCGGGTGACATCACCCAGGTGACCGGCCATGCGCTTACCCGGGAAAATACGGCCCGGATCTTGAGCTTGACCAATCGAGCCCGGGACGCGGTGCGAACGGGAGTTACCGTGCGACGCGCGTTGCGAACCGAAGTTGTGACGCTTGATGGTACCGGCGAAGCCTTTACCAATGGTGGTGCCCGTGACGTCGACCTGTTGGCCGGCTTCGAACACCGATTCCACGGCGATCACGGAACCGGCCGCAAATTCAGCGGCGCGAGCGGGATCAAGGCGGAATTCTTTGAGGATGCTACCGGCTTCAGCGCCGGCTTTGGCGTAGTGGCCCGTTTGCGGCTGAGCCACACGCGAGGCACGACGAGTGCCATAAGCCACCTGGATCGCGGCGTAGCCGTCGGTTTCCAGCGACTTAACTTGGGTCACGCGGTTGTTCGACACGTCCAGCACGGTCACCGGGATGGATTCACCTTCCTCGGTAAAAATGCGGGTCATGCCGACCTTGCGACCCACCAGCCCCAGCCGGTGAGCGGCGGGCGTGGGTGTCGAATTCGACATCGTTTTCTCCATTCCCGACTGCGATTGGTCGGGGCTAATCAGGCAAAAGGTAACGGCCTTTGCCCTACGACTATGTTCAACCTGGTACGAATTCCGGCGGGGGCCGCCTTTCTTCTTCCCATAGTTGCTCTTGCCACAAAATGGCAAGCTTCGCATATTAGCACGTTTTTTCCAGTGGACACAAGCACTTAGCGCGCTTCGGCGCCACCGCAGAGGGTAAATCCACCACAGCTTGTGTAGCTTGGTGATATTGGCGGCACTGGCCGGGGCTGAATGCGGTAGTGAGCGCCTGCTAACTAAATCTGGAAAAGGGTTTGACTACCCTGCCCGCTCTGGGGGCAGGTGTCGCGCCAGAAACGCGACCAAAACAAAATGGCCGCACTCCCGAGGAATGCGGCCATCTTTATTTCGTGCCTGCCGGCGAAGGTAGCAGGCTCGAAGCGCTTTACTGCAGCGCGATTTCGACGTCGACGCCGGCCGGCAGGTCCAGACGCATCAGGGCGTCAACGGTCTTGTCGGTGGGATCAACGATGTCCATCAGGCGCTGGTGCGTACGGATTTCGAACTGGTCGCGCGAGGTCTTGTTGACGTGCGGCGAACGCAGGACGTCGTAGCGACGGATACGCGTGGGCAGCGGCACCGGACCGCGGACAACAGCGCCGGTACGCTTGGCGGTATCGACGATTTCAGCGGCCGATTGATCGATCAGCTTGTAATCGAAGGCTTTCAAGCGGATACGGATCTTTTGGTTTTTCATGGCGTTTCCTAAAGAACGAGAGGCGAAGGCGACGAGACCGCCCTCGCTGGTTGTGTGCTGCTTAAGTGATCCGAATTACTTCAGGATCTTGGCGACGACGCCGGCGCCGACGGTACGACCGCCTTCACGGATGGCGAAACGCAGACCTTCTTCCATGGCGATCGGAGCCAACAGCTTGACCGTCATGGCCACGTTGTCGCCCGGCAGAACCATTTCCTTGTCGGCCGGCAGTTCGATCGTGCCCGTCACGTCCGTCGTGCGGAAGTAGAACTGGGGACGATAGCCTTGGAAGAACGGGGTGTGACGGCCGCCTTCTTCCTTGGACAGGATGTACACCTCGGACGTGAAGTCCGTGTGCGGGGTGATCGAGCCCGGCTTGGCCAGAACTTGGCCGCGCTGGACGTCTTCACGCTTGGTGCCGCGCAGCAGGATGCCCACGTTGTCGCCGGCTTGACCTTGGTCCAGCAGCTTGCGGAACATTTCCACGCCCGTGCAGGTCGTCTTGACCGTCGGAACGATACCGACGATTTCGAGTTCTTCGCCGACCTTGATCACGCCGCGTTCGATACGGCCGGTCACCACGGTGCCGCGACCCGAGATCGAGAACACGTCTTCAACCGGCATCAGGAACGTGCCGTCCACGGCGCGCTCGGGCGTCGGGATGTACGAGTCCAGCGCAGCGGCCAGAGCCATGATGGCCTGTTCGCCCAGTTCGCCCTTGTCGCCTTCCAGCGCCAGCTTGGCCGAACCCTTCACGATCGGGGTGTCGTCGCCCGGGAAGTCGTACTTCGACAGCAGTTCGCGGACTTCCATTTCCACCAGCTCGAGCAGCTCGGCGTCGTCAACCATGTCAGCCTTGTTCAGGAAGACGATGATGTACGGCACGCCAACCTGGCGCGACAGCAGGATGTGTTCGCGGGTTTGCGGCATCGGGCCGTCAGCGGCCGACACGACCAGGATCGCGCCGTCCATTTGCGCGGCGCCCGTGATCATGTTCTTCACATAGTCAGCGTGGCCCGGGCAGTCAACGTGCGCGTAGTGACGCGCTTCCGTTTCGTACTCGACGTGAGCCGTGTTGATCGTGATGCCGCGAGCCTTTTCTTCAGGAGTCGCGTCGATCTGGTCGTAGCCCTTGGCTTCGCCGCCGAACTTGTTCGACAGAACGGTCGTGATGGCCGCCGTCAGGGTGGTCTTGCCGTGGTCAACGTGGCCGATGGTGCCGACGTTCACGTGCGGCTTGGTGCGTTCAAACTTGCCTTTTGCCATGATCTCTATCCTTTGACTTTCAAGGAAATTTCGATATTTGCCGCGCCGCCTTTTGGGCGGACGCGGCGAGGGTTATTTACTTGGCCCGAGCGGCGATGACTTCGTCAGCGACGTTCTTGGGAGCTTCGGAGTAATGCTTGAATTCCATCGTGTACGTGGCACGACCTTGCGTCAGCGAACGCAGGTTCGTGGCGTAACCGAACATCTCGGCCAGCGGAACTTCGGCCTTGATGGTCTTGCCGCCGCCAACCATGTCGTCCATGCCCTGAACCATGCCGCGACGCGAGGACAGATCGCCCATCACGGTGCCAGCGTAGTCTTCAGGCGTTTCGACTTCAACGGCCATCATCGGTTCCAGCAGCACGGGGCTGGCCTTGCGCAGACCTTCCTTGAATGCCATGGAGCCGGCCATCTTGAACGCGTTTTCGTTCGAGTCCACGTCGTGGTACGAACCGAAGAACAGCGTGACCTTGACGTCGACGATCGGGTAGCCAGCCAACACGCCCGAAGGCAGCGTTTCCTGGATGCCCTTGTCCACCGCGGGGATGTACTCGCGAGGAACCACGCCGCCCTTGATGGCGTCCACGAATTCGTAGCCACCGCCAGGAGCCAACGGCTCGACCTTCAGAACCACGTGACCGTACTGGCCGCGACCGCCCGACTGCTTGACGAACTTGCCTTCAACTTCGTCGCAGGTCTTGCGGATGGTTTCGCGGTAAGCCACTTGCGGCTTGCCGACGTTCGCTTCCACGCCGAATTCGCGCTTCATGCGGTCAACCAGAATTTCCAGGTGCAGTTCGCCCATGCCGGAAATGATGGTCTGGCCGGATTCTTCGTCGCTGCGCACGCGGAACGACGGATCTTCCTGCGCCAGGCGCGACAGCGCCAGGCCCATCTTTTCCTGGTCAGCCTTGGACTTGGGTTCCACGGCCTGCGAAATCACGGGCTCGGGGAACTCCATGCGCTCCAGCGTCACGTGCGAATCGACATCGCACAGCGTTTCGCCGGTGGTCACGTCCTTCAGGCCCACGACGGCGGCGATGTCGCCAGCCAGAACTTCCTTGATTTCCTCGCGGTTGTTCGCGTGCATCTGCAGAATGCGGCCGATACGCTCCTTCTTGCCCTTGATCGGGTTGAACACGGTGTCGCCCGACTTCAGGACGCCCGAGTACACGCGGACAAAGGTCAATTGGCCGACGAACGGGTCGGTCATCAGCTTGAACGCCAGCGACGAGAACTTCTCGCCGTCGTCGGCTTGACGCAGGACTTCGTTGCCGTTGTCATCGGTGCCTTCGACCGGCGGAATATCCACAGGCGACGGCAGGTAGTCGATGACGGCGTCGAGCATGCGCTGCACGCCCTTGTTCTTGAAGGCGGTGCCGCACAGCATCGGCTGGATTTCGCCGGCGATGGTGCGCTGACGGATGGCCAGGTTGATCTCGGCTTCTTCCAGCGAACCGGTCTCGAGGTACTTGTTCATCAGTTCCTCGGACGACTCGGCGGCAGCTTCGACCAGCTTTTCGCGCCATTCTTCAGCCGCGCCTTGCAGTTCGGCCGGAATGTCTTCGTAGTCGAACTTGATGCCTTGGCTGGCTTCGTCCCAGATGATCGCCTTCATCTTGACCAGGTCGATCACGCCCTTGAACGTGTCTTCGGCGCCGATGGGGATCACGACGGGGACGGGGTTCGCGCGCAGGCGGTTCTTCAGCTGGTCATAGACCTTGAAGAAGTTGGCGCCGGTGCGGTCCATCTTGTTGACGAAGGCCAGACGCGGCACGCCGTACTTGTTGGCTTGGCGCCACACGGTTTCGGACTGGGGCTGAACACCGCCCACCGCGCAGTAGACCATGCAAGCACCGTCCAGGACGCGCATGGAACGTTCCACCTCAATGGTGAAGTCCACGTGTCCCGGGGTGTCGATGATGTTGATGCGGTGTTCGGGATAGTTCTTGGCCATGCCACGCCAAAACGCCGTCGTAGCAGCCGACGTAATGGTGATGCCACGCTCTTGCTCTTGTTCCATCCAGTCCATGGTGGCTGCGCCATCATGCACTTCGCCAATCTTGTGATTGACGCCGGTGTAGAACAGGATACGTTCGGTCGTGGTGGTTTTCCCTGCATCGATGTGCGCAGAGATACCAATGTTGCGATAGCGCTCGATCGGGGTTTTGCGGGCCATGGTGGGTTAGTCCTTAAATTACCAGCGGAAATGGCTGAAGGCCTTGTTGGCCTCTGCCATCTTGTGCGTGTCTTCGCGCTTCTTCATCGCGGCGCCACGACCTTCGGAGGCGTCGATCAGTTCGCCAGCAAGACGCAGATCCATCGACTTCTCGCCACGCTTCTTGGCGGCTTCACGGAGCCAACGCATAGCCAGGGCCAGGCGGCGCACGGGGCGCACTTCAACCGGCACTTGGTAGTTGGCACCGCCAACGCGGCGGCTCTTCACTTCGACGATCGGCTTGATGTTGTTGATCGCCAGGCTGAAAACTTCGATCGGCTCCTTGCCGGTCTTGGTTTGCACTTGCTCGAGGGCACCGTAGACGATGCGCTCGGCGACGGCCTTCTTGCCGTCCAGCATGACGACGTTCATGAACTTGGCGAGTTCGACGCTGCCGAACTTGGGATCGGGCAGAATCTCGCGCTTGGGTACTTCGCGACGACGGGGCATTGTTGCTTCCTTGTGTCTGTTCAGTTGAACCGTGTTTCATTACACGGCCATGGCCGTCCATGGAGACGACCCCTTACGTGCCGCGCACATTCCCATCATCTGGATGGCGCGGTCGCACTTCCCTAGTGACGGACTTCCGCCACGCGGGGGTACTGCTGACTCGTTATTAAGCCTTCTTCGGGCGCTTGGCGCCGTACTTCGAGCGGGCTTGCTTACGATCCTTGACGCCTTGCAGGTCGAGGGAACCGCGCACGATGTGATAACGCACACCGGGCAAGTCCTTCACACGACCGCCACGCACCAGAACCACCGAGTGCTCTTGCAGGTTGTGGCCTTCACCGCCGATGTACGAAATGACTTCGTAACCGTTGGTCAGACGCACTTTGGCAACCTTACGCAGAGCGGAGTTCGGCTTCTTGGGGGTGGTGGTGTACACGCGAGTGCACACGCCGCGGCGTTGCGGGCAGTTTTCGAGCGCGGGGCTCTTGCTTTTGATGATGCTGACTTCGCGCGGCTTGCGCACGAGTTGGCTAATGGTAGGCATGACCTTTGAAATCCCTTTTACGTACCACTGGGTAAGTACTTACGTACTCGTCTCCTCAAGCAGTGAACTTTCGGAGAAGGCAGTTCGCGCAAAACCGCCTCAAACGTTCGTATACGTAAAAGAGCGGGCTTGCCAACAAACTATGACAAAACGCACAAAGCTGGATGCCGTGGAGCGACGACGCCGGAAAGACCCGATGCCGCGAAGCCGTGTGGTTTGGAAGACGAAAGGCTCGTGACGCACCCCGTTCCCAGACACCGTACTTCTGAGCCCTACCGCGGCCAGTTTTTGCGCGCGAAATAAAGCAGTAAGCCCTTTAGCATAACTGAGATAAAGGCTTGCTGTCAAAGAAAATTGTAAGTCAGGCGACGTGGCATATTGCCGGCAGAAGAACGCCAGTTCGGCGGCGCTCGCGGAAATTAGGGCCACATACGCCAAAAAGCGGAACCGAAAACCGGGGCCACTGAGCGCGGCCGACTGCGGGAAAAACGATAGCAGACTTTCCGGCGGCGGCTGGCGCCTGGCGCGGCGGCCAGTGTACCCGCCCGCGCTACTGGTCGGCGAACAGGTAGCCGCTGCCGTAGACCGTGCGTATCGGCAACATCACCCCGGCCAGCTCCGCCTTGCGGCGCAAGCGGCTGACGATCACGTCGATGCTGCGCGAACCGCTGGCGCGCACCGAGCCGCCCTCGACCTGCAGCTCGTCACCCAGCTCGGTGCGGCCCACGGCCTTGCCCGCGACTTCCAGCAGCGAGCGCACGATCAGGCGTTCATTGGCGGACAGGGAGATGGTCGCCCCCGAGGGCGCCGCCAGAGTCCAGCCCTGGTCGCGCAGTTCCCACTGTCCGTTCGGGGCGGCCTCGCCCACGGACGCCGCTTCCTGCCCCGCGGGCAGGCGACGGGCCAGGGACAGCAGGATGCAGGCCAGCTCGCGCGGATCCTGCGGATCTGGCAGACAGGCGTCCGCGCCGCTTTGCAGGCAGCGCAGGCGGCTATCCACCGACATGCCGCGCCCCGTGACCACGATGCCCATCGACGACGAGCCGTGCAGACGCGCCACCAGGGCGTAGCCGATTTCGCCCAAGGTCCCGACATCCAGGACCACGACGTCATAGCCGCCGCCGTTGAGCAATCCAAACAATTCGAGAGACGTCGAGCAACCGCGTGCAGAAATACCAGCTTGCAACAATGCGGACACGGCAATGCCGCGAGCGGCCTCGTCCGGTGACATCATAAGTATGCGCAATTGATTCATATCTGTTCCATCCGACCAACAACCTCGACCGGCTCCGCCCTCGCCATACTGAGGGAGGGGGAGAACGATTGAGACAGTGTGGCGCGTTGTTACGCAACAACTCCAGTCAAGATTCGTCAACTTTGCAATGTTTGACAGTTCTTGCCATAACGTAGCCAGCCGGGGCCTCTCCCGAGTTATCATTCGTTTACACCTATATATTCCTTTCTCATCTTGCAGTAGGGCGCCATAGCGCGCGCTTGCGTAGCAAACCTTCGCGAGAACACGTCTGATGAAAATCGCGTCGCTGGAAGACGACCTGGATCAAGCACGCCGCATCCAGCAAGTTCTGACCACTGCCGGATACGACTGCACCAGTTATCAGCAAAGCCGCGATCTGCTGGCCGCGCTGCGCACTGAGCATTTCGACCTGGTGCTGCTGGACTGGCATCTGCCCGACATCGATGGTGATGATGTGGTGCGGTGGCTGCGTGCCAATATCGGTCCGCGCATCCCAGTCATCTTCCTGACCAATCGGTCCAGCGAGGACGATCTGGTGGAAGGCCTGCGCGCCGGCGCGGACGACTACATCGTCAAACCGTTGCGCCCCCTGGAGCTGCTGGCGCGGGTGGCGGCCTTGCTGCGCCGCAGCCAGATCGCCGAACCTGCGGACGATGCCTTCGACGTAGCGCGTTATCGCATCGAGCCCGCCGCCCGCAGCATCACCCTGGATTCCGCGGTTGTGCCGCTCGCCCCCAAGGAATTCGAACTGGCGCTGCTGTTTTTCCGCAATGTCGGCCGCCTCATGTCCCGCGACGTGCTGGCCGAATGCGTATGGAACCGGGAAATTCCGGCCACCTCGCGCACCCTGGACACCCATTTGTCGAACATCCGGCAAAAGCTCCAGCTGCGTCCGGAACATGGCGTGCGCCTCACGTCTTCCTATGCGCTGGGCTACCGGCTCGAGCTGATCAGCTCGCCGGAAGACATCGCAGTCAATCCGCAGTAAGCGCCTGCGCGCATCCCTGGAGAAACGAGAGTCATGAGCCGCTGCCGCGCGCTTTCTTTGCTTGGCCTGATTTCCTGCCTCACGCTGATGGCGCCGGCGCACAGCCAGCCCGCCGGCGCGCTGGGGGATGATTTCATCTACCGCATCCGCCAAGGCGATACGCTGATCGACCTGGCGACCCGCTATACGCACAAGCCGGCCAACTGGAACCAGTTGCAGACCCTGAACAAGGTCGTCACGCCCGAAGCCCTGCCCATCGGGCTGGAGTTGCGCATTCCCCTGTCCATGATTCCCGTGCGGCCCGCCGATGCCCGTGTCGTGCACGTCAGCGGCCAGGCGAACGTCGACGGCAAGGCCCTGCGGGCTGGCGACACCGTGGCCGAAGGTAGTACGGTCGGCACCGCCGCCAACGGCTTCGTGACGCTGGAGCTGGCCGATGGTTCCAAGCTGACGCTGCCGGCTGGCGGTTCGGTCGAGCTGACGCGCCTGCGCCAGTTTGAAGGTACCGCGCTGACGGATTCCGTCGTCCGGGTGCAAAAGGGCGGCGTGGAATCGTCCGTGGCACCCGCGGGACAAGGCGTGGGCCGTTTCGAAATCCGCACGCCGGTCGCAGTCACCGGCGTACGCGGCACGCGCTTCCGCGTGCAAAGCGGCGCACAAGGCGTGCACAGCGAAGTGCTGGAAGGCAGCGTGCGGCTGCAGCCCCACGCCCCCGGATCGGCGCCGGCCAAGCCCGTGGCGGTGGCCACGGGCTACGGCGCGGCAGTCGGCTCGGACGGCGTGGTCTCGGGCATGCGTGCGCTGCTGGATGCGCCGCAGCTGGGCACGCCCACGCGGGCGGGCGGCGGCGCCTGGACCGCCGACGTCTCGCCCGTGTCCGGCGCACAGAGCTATCTGGTGCGCGTTTCGCGCGATGCCGAAGGCGCGTTGCCGGTATCGTCGACGAGCTTCCCCAGCAACGACATCCGCTTTACGGCGCCCGGTCCCGGCACCTACTACGTGTCGGTGCGCGCAGTGGATGACCTGGGCCTGAACGGGCGCGACGCGATCGCCACCTTCGAGGGCGCGAACATGCTCCTGACCTCCGACGGCTCTGGCGTGGCCAGCGGCACGGGCGGCCTGATCACGCTGACCGATTACTAGAGCCCGCCCCATGGCCGATGCCGATCCGCAGGACCGGACCTCGCGCTCAGGGCTGTGGCTGACTGTGGCTTTGGCGGCGCTTGCCGCCATCCTGGGCGCTTTCAACGGCCTGGGCCGTTTCGACCAGATTCTTTATGACCGCGCCTTGTCGATGACCGGACGCGGTGCCGATCCCGATATCCTGATCGTCGCGATAGACGATGACAGCGTCAAGGCGCTGGGCCACTGGCCCTGGCGGCGCGCGGTCCACGCGGCGCTGCTGGACCGGCTCCAGGGCGCTCGCGCCGTCGCGCTGGACCTGATCTTCGCCGAGCCGGACATGGCCAATCCGAACGACGACCGCATTCTGGCCGACAGCATCCGGCGCCACGGCCGTACCGTCCTGCCGGTCGTGCTGGACCGGCTCGACCGCCCTGCCGCCGTCAACGAACCCATCCCCGGCGTGTCGCAGGCCGCCGCCGCGAAAGGCTTCATCAACGCGCGCATCGACCCCGATGGCGTGGTGCGCGAAGCCACCCTGACCGCGCGGCTTGGAGACCGCCGCTGGAACCATCTGGCCTTGGCCATGCTCGACGTCGGCGGCGAACCGGATTCCGCGCAAAAGCTGTTGCAACGTGCCGCGCCTGACGGCAGCATCCTGATTCCCTACGCCGGCCCCACCGCGCATACGCGGACCGTGTCCTACCTGTCCGTGTTGCGTGGAGATCTGTCGCCGGAGGAACTGCGCGACAAGTACGTGCTAGTCGGCGCTTGGGCCACCGGCCTGGGCGACGCCTACCCGACACCGGTTTCACATGACGTCAGCGGCATGTCGGGGGTGGAGATCATCGCCAACCTGCTGCACGCCGCGCGCGACGACATCGCCTATAGGCTGCCGCCCGCCTGGTGCAACGCGCTGTTTGCGGCGCTGCCCGTGCTGCTGGCCTGCCTGGCCCTGTGGCGGCTGTCGCCCAAGCGGGCCCTGCTGGTCAGCCTGGCGCTGTTCGCCCTCATCCTGCTGACCGCGCTGCTGCTGCTGGCCTACGCCTATGTGTGGTTCGCGCCCGCTGCGGCGCTGCTGGGCGTGACGCTGTGCTATCCGCTCTGGAGCTGGCGCAGCCAGGAGGCCGCGCTGCGCTACATGGACAACGAACTGCGCCGCCTGCAGCGCGAGTACCCGCCGGTGCTGAACGAGGCCGGCGCCCAGGGCGCGGGACCCAGCGTGTCGCTGGAGAGCCGCGTCGGGGAGCTGCGCCGGGCGCTGGCCCGCGTGCGCAACCTGCGCCGCTTCCTCGCTGACGGCCTGGACGGCATGCCGGACGCCACGCTGGTTTTCGATCAGGACGGCCGCATGCAATTCCGCAACCAGGCTGCTGTCATGTATTTCCAGCGGCTGGGCATGCGCCCTCCCCGCGTCGGCCGTCCGGCCGCGCACCTGCTCGAGAAGACCATCTCCGATCCCGCCACCCGCCAACGCGTCGCCGAAGCGCTCAGCGGCCAAGGCCCGGTCGCCGCGTCATCGCCCTGGAGCGCCGACCTGGAAATACGCGACCACGCCGGGCGCGACCTGATCCTGAAATGCGCCCCCATCCATACCGCCGAAGGCAACTTCGCCGGCACCGTCACCACGCTGACGGACATCTCGCGCATCCGCCAGGCGGAACGCCAACGCGAGGAAACCCTGCGCTTCATCTCGCACGACATGCGCGCGCCCCAAAGCTCGATCCTCGCGCTGGTCGAAATGAAACAGGAAAGCGGTTCGACCGAAGGCCAGGGTGAAACCCTGGGCCGCATCGCCGCGCTGGCCAACCGCACGCTGCGCCTGGTCGACGATTTCGTGCACCTCACGCGCGCCGAGTCGATGACGATCAGCGCGGTGGAGCTGGATCTGGGTAGCCTGCTGCAGGACGCCGTGGACGAATTCTGGGCCTCGGCACAGAAACGCGGCATCGAACTCACCCTCGCGCTACCGCTGCCCGGCGCCTACGTCCGCGGCGATCAGACGCTGCTCATGCGCACGCTGTGCAATCTGATCGACAACGCCATCAAATACAGCCCGGCGGACACGCGGATCGAATGCGGCATCGACGAGGAACCTGGCTTCTGGCGCGTCAACATCCGCGATCAGGGCCAGGGTATCGCAGCGCAGGACCTGGCCCGCTTGTTCGAGCCGTTCTCGCGCGTGGGTGTGGAAACCCGCGGCGATGTCGGCGGCGCGGGCCTGGGCCTGGCATTCGTGCGCACGGTGGCCGAACGCCACGGCGGATCGGTCGAGGTCAGCAGCGAGCTGGGCGTGGGTTCGGTCTTCACGCTGCGCCTGCCGATGGCGCCGGAGGAAATGCCCGCGGCGTAGCCGCGGCGCTCCCTATTGGAAGACGTGCGAGATCACGGCGGGCTTGCCCGCCTTGACCTCCAGCGTCATGCGGTAGGGCGGCAGATCGGCGTTGCGCAGCACCACCTGGTACTTGCCGGGAATCAGCCGCAGTTCCTTGACCGGCGGACTGATGCCACGCGCCACGCCATTGATCCAGACCTCGCCCCATGGGCGGATGTCCAATCGCACCTGCACGGGAACCGGTTTGGGCTTGGGAGCCTCTTCGGCCACGGCGGGAGTCTCGGCCGGCGCGGCCGCGGGTGAAGTTGGCGCAGTCCCAGACGCCTCGGCAGGCAGCGCCGGCTGAGCCGGAGTGTCGCCCTGAGCTGGCGCGCTTCCCGCGACTGGGGGTTGAGGCGCGGATTCCTGCGGGGTTCGAACCTCGGGCAGCGATGGCGGCGCCGCAGACGTGGCGCCCGGCGCCGGCGCCGATGGCGGCGGCAGGGGATGCACCGCCGGCGGGTTCGGCTGGACCACTTCGGACCGGGTGATCAGTGCATTGGGCGCGCCCATGCCAGACTCGAACCAGGCATATACGCCCGCGCCAATCAATGCCACGATGAGCAGCAGCACCAGCAGCGGATGGCGCCCGCGGGCGGGTTGATGCACTGCGGCAGCAGCCGCCGGCGCCGCGCGCGAAGCCGGCGCCGGAATCACCGGATCCGGCGCCGTTTCGACCTGCGCGGCGATGCCCAGCATGCCGGCCAAGTCGGCCAGCGTCTGCGGGCGGTCAGCGGGCGCCATGGCCAGGCCGGCGTCGACCACTGACAGGAAGTGCGGGCTGTATTTCGGCAAACCCAGGGACGCGAGCGGTTCGTAGGTATCTTCAGCCCGGCGTTCGGGCGCCGGGACGGGCTTGCTGCCAATGATCAGGGCGTGCATCACCGCGCACAAGGCGTAGATATCGCTCCAAGGGCCGCGCGGCCATTCCATCGAATCCGTGTAGAGCTCGAACGGCGCAAACCCCGGGGTCGGCGTGCGGGTAGCGCGGCGCGAACGCGCCACGACCAGTTCGGGCACCAGATGGGCACGGGCGTTTTCGTCCATGCCCACCGTGTCCAGCGAAATATCGCCGCAGATTTCACCTTGGGCATGCAGCGCCATCAAGGACGGCAGCAGATCGGACAAAAGCCGCTTGATGCGGGTTTCCGGCACGCCCCCCGCCGTGCTGGCGGCGATGGCGCTCAGCGGACGCAGTGCAAGCGGCGCGGCGCCGGAAAAAGGGCCACGCGGCGTCAGGAGGCCGGCGGAAGAAGACATGATCGGGACTGCGCTGTCGCGCGACAGCTGAATTAACTATGGAATAAGGCGAATATTATCCAATCCGCACCGCAAGGACATTGCCGAAAATGTCCGAGCGCATCAGGCTGTGGCACGATAGCGTACCGCTAAACCTCTCTACACCTTTGGAAGCCATGAAAATTCGCGTTCTGAGTAGTCTGCTCGGCTTATCGGCCCTGCTGGCGGGCTGCGCCGGCGTCTCATCCCAAAAGCCGGAAGCGCCTCCCACCGCGGAAGCCCTGGACCAGCTGCAGCAGGTACGCGACAAATATAGCGCCGGCCGCTACGGAGAAGTCATCCGCGGCGTCGCCACCTCCGACGCCCTGGCCACTTCCACCAAGGCCGTACGCATCGAGGCCTACAAGCTGCAGGCGTTCAGCTACTGCGTGAGCAAGTATGCGCGGCTGTGCGAAGACAGTTTCGCCCGCATTCTGGCCCTGGACCCCGCCTTTGAACTGGCGCCCAACGAAGCCGGCCATCCGGTCTGGGGACCCGTCTTCCGGCACGCGCAGGCACAGGTTCCAAAATAACTTCCCTGCGCCAGACAAAAAAAAGGCCGCTGATTTGCATCAGCGGCCTTTTTGATTCCGGGCATGCCGCGCCGGACTGCGCGCGGCATCCCTGCCGGGTGTTTCCGCTTATTCGGCGGAATCCTCGGCGCCCAGGTCGGAAGCCGGCGTTTCCGCATCCGAGCCCACCGTGACCGGCGAGTCTTCGAACGGGTTGGCCAGCTGGCGGGCGGCTTCGCGTTCCGCAGCCTCCAGCGCTTCCTTGTCCCTGCGGGCATGGTGGTAAGCCAGGCCGGTACCGGCCGGGATCAGGCGGCCGACGATGACGTTTTCCTTCAAGCCGCGCAGGTCGTCGCGCTTGCCCATGATGGCGGCTTCGGTCAGGACCCGGGTGGTTTCCTGGAACGAAGCGGCCGAGATGAACGAGTCGGTCGACAGCGAGGCCTTGGTGATACCCAGCAGCACGTTGTCGTAGCTGGCCGGACGGCGGTCTTCAGCCGTGACGCGGTCGTTCTCGTTCAACAGCTCGGAGCGCTCGACCTGCTCGCCCGGGATGAACTCGGTATCGCCGGCGTCGACGATGTTCACGCGGCGCAGCATCTGGCGGACGATCACTTCAATATGCTTGTCGTTGATCTTCACGCCCTGCAGACGGTACACGTCCTGCACTTCGTCGACGATGTACGTCGCCAGCTTCTCGATGCCTTGCAGGCGCAGGATGTCG
The DNA here is from genome assembly GCF_029839485.1 of Achromobacter sp. GD03932. Taxonomy (NCBI): domain Bacteria; kingdom Pseudomonadati; phylum Pseudomonadota; class Betaproteobacteria; order Burkholderiales; family Alcaligenaceae; genus Achromobacter; species Achromobacter sp. GD03932. The sequence continues at coordinate 11,557 of NZ_JAOCAT010000010.1, read as the reverse complement.
TGGGGATCGGCCGGGCCGTCCACGATCATTTCGCCCTTGTTCACCACTTGGCCGTCGTGCACCAGAACCTGCTTTTCCTTCGGAATCAGGAACTCGTGGCTAACGCCTTCCAGGTCGGTGATGACCAGACGCTGCTTGCCCTTGGTGTCCTTGCCGAACGAGACCGTGCCGGTGACGTCGGCGAGCATGCCGGCATCCTTCGGCGAACGGGCTTCGAACAGCTCGGCCACGCGCGGCAGACCGCCGGTAATGTCGCGGGTCTTTTGCGATTCTTGCGGAATACGCGCCAGAACTTCACCCACGGCAACCTGCTGGCCGTCACGCACCGTGATCAGCGCGCCCACCGGGAACGAGATGTTCACCGAGTGATCGGTGCCGGCGATCTTGACGTCTTCGCCGTTCTCGTTGACCAGCTTGATCTGCGGACGCATGACGATCTTGCCGCCACGGGTCTTCGGCGTGATGACGACGAGCGTCGACAGGCCGGTGACTTCGTCCACCTGCTTGGCAACGGTCACGCCTTCTTCGATGTTCTCGAAGCGGACGGCGCCGCCGTATTCCGACACGATCGGACGGGTCAGCGGATCCCACGTCGCCAGACGCGCGCCAGCCTTCACGGCTTCGCCATCGCCAACCAGCACGGTCGCGCCGTACGGGATCTTGTGGCGTTCGCGTTCGCGGCCGTTGTCGTCGAAGATCGCCAGTTCGCCGGAGCGCGAGATCGCCACGCGTTCGCCCTTGGCGTTGGTGACGTAGCGCATCGTGCTGGCAAAGCCGACGGTACCGCTGGACTTGGTTTCCACCGCGCTGGCCAGGGCCGAACGCGACGCCGCGCCACCGATGTGGAACGTACGCATCGTCAGCTGCGTGCCCGGTTCACCGATGGACTGAGCGGCGATGACGCCAACCGCTTCGCCCTGGTTGACCGGCGAGCCGCGGCCGAGGTCGCGGCCGTAGCAGTGCGCGCACAGACCGTGGCGCGTTTCGCAAGTCAGCGGCGTGCGGACCTTGACTTCGTCCACGCCGATGCGGTCGATGGTGTCGACCATGTCTTCGTCCAGCAGGGTGCCGGCGACGATGGCCGTTTCCTGCGTGTCCGGGTTGACGATATCAACGGCAGCCACACGACCCAGGATGCGATCGCGCAACGGTTCAATGACTTCACCGCCTTCGACCAGGGCCTTCATGTTGTAGCCCTGCGAGGTGCCGCAATCGTCCTCGGTAATCACCAAGTCTTGCGTCACGTCGACCAGACGACGGGTCAGGTAACCCGAGTTGGCGGTCTTCAGTGCCGTATCGGCCAGACCCTTACGCGCGCCGTGAGTCGAGATGAAGTACTGGAGTACGTTCAGGCCTTCACGGAAGTTCGCGGTAATCGGCGTTTCGATAATCGAGCCGTCCGGCTTGGCCATCAGGCCGCGCATACCGGCCAGCTGGCGGATCTGGGCGGCCGAACCGCGGGCGCCCGAGTCAGCCATCATGTAGATGGAGTTGAACGATTCCTGGCGCACTTCTTCGCCGTGACGGTTGATCACGGGCTCGGTGGCCAGTTGTTCCATCATCGCCTTGCCGACCTTGTCGCCGGCCTTGCCCCAGATGTCCACCACGTTGTTGTAGCGTTCCTGGGACGTGACCAGACCCGACGAGTACTGCTTGTCGATTTCCTTCACTTCGCGGCTGGCTTCGGCCAGGATGCCTTCCTTGGCGGTCGGGATCAGCATGTCGCCCATGGCGATGGAGATACCGCCGCGCGTGGCCAGGCGGAAGCCCGACTGCATCAGCTTGTCAGCGAAGATCACCGTGTCGCGCAGGCCGCAGCGGCGGAACGACTGGTTGATCAGGCGCGAGATTTCCTTCTTCTTCAGCGCCTTGTTCAGTACCGTGAAGGGCAGGCCCTTGGGCAGGATTTCGGACAGCAGCGCGCGGCCGACCGTCGTCTCGTGACGGCGGATCACCGGCTGCCATTCGCCGTTCTCGTCGCGCTCGTGTTCCTTCAGGCGCACGGTGATGCGCGACTGCAGTTCGACTTCGCCGTTGTCGTAGGCGCGCTGCACTTCAGCGACGTCGGTGAAGAAGATGCCTTCGCCGCGGCCGTTGATGCGCTCGCGCGTCGTGTAGTACAGACCCAGCACGATGTCCTGGGACGGCACGATCGACGGTTCGCCGTTGGCCGGGAACAGCACGTTGTTGGAGGCCAGCATCAGCGTGCGCGCTTCCAGCTGGGCTTCCAGCGACAGCGGCACGTGCACGGCCATCTGGTCACCGTCGAAGTCGGCGTTGAACGCCGCGCAAACCAGCGGGTGCAGCTGGATGGCCTTGCCTTCGATCAGGACCGGCTCGAACGCCTGGATGCCCAAACGGTGCAGCGTGGGCGCACGGTTCAGCATGACCGGGTGTTCGCGGATGACTTCTTCCAGGATGTCCCAGACCACCGGTTCCTGGCTTTCCACCAGCTTCTTGGCAGCCTTGATGGTCGTGGCCAGGCCCATCATCTCCAGACGATTGAAGATGAACGGCTTGAACAGTTCCAGGGCCATCAGCTTGGGCAGGCCGCACTGATGCAGCTTGAGCTGCGGACCCACCACGATGACCGAACGGCCCGAGTAGTCGACGCGCTTGCCCAGCAGGTTCTGACGGAAACGACCGCTCTTGCCCTTGATCATGTCGGCCAGGGACTTGAGCTGGCGCTTGTTGGCGCCCGTCATGGCCTTGCCGCGGCGACCGTTGTCCAGCAGCGAGTCGACGGCTTCCTGCAGCATCCGCTTTTCGTTGCGCAGGATGATTTCCGGAGCCTTCAGCTCCAGCAGGCGCTTCAAGCGGTTGTTGCGGTTGATGACGCGGCGGTACAGGTCGTTCAGGTCGGAGGTCGCGAAGCGGCCGCCGTCCAGCGGCACCAGCGGACGCAGGTCCGGCGGCAGCACGGGCAGCACTTCCATGACCATCCACTCGGCCTTGATGCCGGACTTCTGGAAGCCTTCCAGCACCTTCAGGCGCTTGGAGATCTTCTTGATCTTGGCTTCCGAGCTGGTGGCCTTCAGTTCGCCGCGCAGCGTTTCCACTTCGCGGTCGATGTCGATGGTGCGCAGCAGTTCGCGCACGGCTTCCGCGCCCATCAGGGCACGGAAGTCGTCGCCGTACTCTTCGGTCTTGGCGAGGAAATCGTCATCCGACATGATCTGGCCGCGCTTGAGCGGCGTCATGCCGGGTTCGATCACGCACCAGGCTTCGAAGTACAGCACGCGTTCGATGTCGCGCAGGGTCATGTCGAGCACCATGCCCAGACGCGACGGCAGGCTCTTCAGGAACCAGATGTGCGCGACGGGGCTGGCCAGCTCGATGTGGCCCATGCGTTCACGGCGAACCTTGGCGACGGTGACTTCCACGCCGCACTTTTCGCAGATCACGCCACGATGCTTCAGGCGCTTGTACTTACCGCACAAGCACTCGTAGTCTTTGATCGGGCCAAAGATCTTGGAGCAGAACAGGCCGTCGCGCTCGGGCTTGAACGTACGGTAGTTGATGGTCTCGGGCTTGCGAACTTCGCCGTAGGACCACGAACGGATCTTCTCGGGCGAGGCGATGCCGATCTTGATGGCATCGAACTGCTCGTCTTGCGAGACTTGCTTAAAGAGGTCGAGTAGCGCTTTCATTAGTTACGCTCCAAATCCATGTCCAGGGCCAACGAGCGGATTTCCTTGACCAGCACGTTGAACGATTCCGGCATGCCGGCGTCGATGACGTGATCGCCCTTGACGATGTTTTCGTATACCTTGGTACGGCCGGTGATGTCGTCGGACTTCACCGTCAGCATTTCCTGCAGGGTGTAGGCGGCGCCGTATGCTTCCAGCGCCCACACTTCCATTTCCCCGAAACGCTGACCGCCGAACTGCGCCTTGCCGCCCAGAGGCTGCTGGGTAACCAGCGAGTACGGGCCGGTCGAACGCGCGTGCATCTTGTCGTCGACCAAGTGGTGCAGCTTCAGGTAGTGCATGTAGCCGACCGTGACGGGGCGCTCGAACTGCTCGCCGGTGCGGCCGTCGTACAGCCACGCCTGCGTACGCGAAGGCGTCAGCGCCATGCGCTTGGCGACGTCGTCCGGATAGGCCAGTTCCAGCATCGTGGTGATTTCCTCTTCGGTCGCGCCGTCGAAGACGGGCGTCGCGAACGGCACGCCGTTCTTGAGGTTCTGGGCCATTTCCATGACTTCTTCGTCGGTCAGCTCGTCGATGCGCGCGCCGGTGCCGGTCGTGTTGTAGACCTTGTCCAGATAGGCGCGGACGTTCTTGACCTGCGCAGTGCGCTCGTCGCGCAGCATGTCGGCGATGCGGTGGCCCACGCCCTTGGCAGCCCAGCCCAAGTGCACTTCCAGCACCTGGCCGACGTTCATCCGCGAGGGCACGCCCAGCGGGTTCAGAACGATGTCGGCCGGCGTGCCGTCAGCCATGTGCGGCATGTCTTCCACCGGGGTGATGCGCGAGACCACACCCTTGTTGCCGTGACGGCCTGCCATCTTGTCGCCAGGCTGCAGACGACGCTTCACGGCCAGGTAGACCTTGATCATCTTCAGCACGCCCGGGGGCAGCTCGTCGCCTTGCGTCAGCTTCTTGCGCTTTTCTTCGAAAGCCAGGTCGAACTGGTGGCGCTTCTGCTCCAGCGATTCCTTGGCCTGCTCCAGCACGACGGCGTGCGGCTCGTCGGCCAGGCGGATGTCGAACCACTGCCAGCGGTCCAGATCAGCCAGGTATGCCTTGGTGATCGTGGCGCCCTTGGCCAGCTTGCGCGGGCCGCCGTTGACGGTCTTGTTGACCAGCATCTTTTCGATACGGTCGAACTGGTCGTTTTCAACGATACGCAGCTGGTCGTTCAGGTCCTGGCGATAGCGGCGCAGTTCATCGTCGATGATGGACTGGGCGCGCTTGTCGCGCACGATGCCTTCGCGCGTGAACACTTGCACGTCGATCACGGTGCCGGTCATGCCCGAGGGCACGCGCAGCGAGGTGTCCTTAACGTCGGACGCCTTTTCACCGAAGATGGCGCGCAGCAGCTTTTCTTCGGGCGTCAGCTGGGTTTCGCCCTTGGGCGTGACCTTGCCGACCAGCACGTCGTCGGCGCTGACTTCGGCGCCGATGTACGTGATGCCCGAATCGTCCAGGCGGTTCAGTTGCGTCTCGGCCAGGTTGCTGATGTCGCGCGTGATTTCTTCCGGACCCAGCTTGGTATCGCGAGCAACGACCGTCAGTTCCTCGATGTGGACCGAGGTGTAGCGGTCATCGGCAACAACCTTTTCGGAGATCAGGATCGAGTCTTCGAAGTTGTAGCCGTTCCAGGGCATGAACGCGATCAGCATGTTCTGACCCAGGGCGAGTTCGCCCAGGTCGGTCGATGCGCCGTCAGCCAGCACGTCACCCTTGGCGACCTTGTCGCCACGCTTGACGATGGGACGCTGGTTGATGTTCGTGTTCTGGTTGGAACGGGTGTACTTGATCAGGTTGTAGATGTCGACGCCGACTTCGCCAGCGACGTTTTCTTCATCGTTCACGCGGATCACGACGCGCTCGGCGTCGACGTGGTCGACCAGGCCGCCACGCAGGGCTTGCACGGTCGTACCCGAGTCAACGGCCACGGTGCGCTCGATGCCCGTACCCACGACCGGCTTTTCCGGACGCAGGCAAGGCACGGCCTGGCGTTGCATGTTGGCGCCCATCAGCGCGCGGTTCGCGTCGTCGTGTTCCAGGAACGGAATCAGCGAGGCGGCGACCGACACGATCTGCGACGGGGCAACGTCCATGTAGTGCACGTTGGCCGGGGCGGTCAGCATGGTTTCGCCAGCTTCGCGGCAAGCCACCAGGTCGTCCACGAAACGGCCTTCCTCGTCCAGCGCGGCGTTGGCCTGCGCGATGACGTAGTGGCTTTCTTCGATGGCCGACAGGTAGTCGATCTGCTCGCTGACCTTGCCGTCAATGATCTTGCGGTAAGGCGTTTCCAGGAAGCCGTACTCGTTCAGGCGAGCGTACAGCGCCATGGAGTTGATCAGGCCGATGTTCGGGCCTTCCGGCGTTTCGATCGGGCACACGCGGCCGTAGTGGGTCGGGTGCACGTCGCGGACTTCGAAGCCGGCGCGCTCGCGGGTCAGACCGCCCGGGCCCAGTGCGGAAACGCGACGCTTGTGCGTGATTTCCGACAGCGGGTTGGTTTGGTCCATGAACTGCGACAGCTGGCTCGAACCGAAGAACTCCTTGATGGCAGCCGAGATCGGCTTGGAGTTGATCAGGTCGTGCGGCATCAGGTTTTCCGTCTCGGCCTGGCCCAGACGTTCCTTGACGGCGCGCTCGACGCGCACCAGGCCGGCGCGGAACTGGTTCTCGGCCAGTTCGCCGACGCAACGCACGCGGCGGTTGCCCAGGTGATCGATGTCGTCGATCTGGCCACGGCCGTTACGCAGCTCGACCAGTACCTTGATGGTTTCAAGGATGTCTTCGTTGGTCAGCGTCATCGGACCCGTGATGTCTTCACCACGGCCCAGACGGCTGTTGACCTTCATGCGGCCGACGCGCGACAGATCGTACGTTTCTTCGCTGTAGAACAGACGCTGGAACAGCGCTTCCACCGCTTCTTCGGTGGGCGGTTCGCCAGGACGCATCATGCGGTAGATGGCAACGCGCGCGGCCATCTGGTCGGCGGTTTCATCGGTGCGCAGCGTTTGCGAGATGTACGGGCCGCGGTCCAGGTCGTTCGTGTAGAGGGCCTGGATGTCGTGCACGTTGGCGGCGCGCAGGGCGCCCAGCACGCTTTCCGTGATCTCGTCGTTGGCGTTGGCGATGACTTCGCCGGTGTCCGGGTCGACGATGTTCTTGGCCAGCACGCGGCCGTACAGGAAGTCTTCCGGCACGGAGATGCGCTGGATGCCGCCGGCAGCCAGGTCGCGCAGATGCTTGGCGTTGATGCGCTTGTCTTTTTCGACAATGACCTTGCCGCTGCGGTCGCTGATGTCGAAACGGGCCATTTCGCCCTTCCAACGCTCAGGCACGAATTCCATCATCGCGCCTTCGCTCTTCAATTCGAAGTTGTCGAAGTCGAAGAAGTTGGCCAGGATCGATTCCGGCGTCATGCCGATGGCCTTGCACAGAATCGTGACGGGCATCTTGCGGCGACGGTCGACGCGGAAGAACAGGACGTCCTTCGGATCGAATTCGAAGTCCAGCCACGAGCCGCGGTAAGGAATCACGCGGGCCGAGAACAGGAGCTTGCCGGAGCTGTGGGTCTTGCCGCGGTCGTGCTCGAAGAACACGCCAGGCGAGCGGTGCAGCTGCGAAACGATGACACGCTCGGTGCCGTTGATGACGAAGGAACCCGTGCCCGTCATGAGCGGAATTTCGCCCATGTAGACTTCCTGTTCCTTCACTTCCTTCACGGTGGGCTTGCTGACTTCGCGGTCAAGCAGCACCAGGCGGACCTTGGCTCGCAGGGGCGAGGCATAGGTCAGGCCACGTTGCTGACATTCCTTGACATCGAACACCGGTTCGCCGAGCACATAGCTCACGAACTCCAAGCGCGCCATACCGTTGTGACTAACGATCGGGAAAATCGACGAGAACGCCGCCTGCAAACCGTCGGCTACGCGATCGGACGGGGCGGTATCCGCCTGCAGGAAAGTTAGGTAGGATTGAAGCTGTGTCGCCAACAGGAAGGGAACGTTTTGAACGTCTTCACGCTTGGCGAAGCTTTTGCGGATGCGCTTTTTTTCGGTGTACGAGTAAGGCATGAGCACTCCGACTCGAGGTTGCATGGGCCGTCAACCACGGCCCCAGGTGATACGACTCCAGGAAACCCCCCTGTAAAGGGCATACCCCCAGTAGGGGTTTCCTGGAAACGCAAAAGCCCGGGGACTGCAAACTGCGCTGTCCCCGGGCAAATTGACGCAGGTCTTACTTGACTTCGACCTTGGCGCCAGCTTCTTCCAGCTTCTTCTTGGCGGCTTCGGCGTCAGCCTTGGCCACAGCTTCCTTGACGGGCTTCGGAGCGCCGTCGACCAGGTCCTTGGCTTCCTTCAGACCCAGACCGGTCAGCTCGCGCACGGCCTTGATGACGCTGACCTTGTTGGCGCCGGCGTCGGTCAGGACGACGGTGAACTCGGTTTGCTCTTCAGCGGCGGCGGCAGCGCCACCAGCGGCGGGAGCAGCGACAGCGACAGCGGCGGCAGCAGCCGACACGCCGAACTTCTCTTCCATTTCCTTGATCAACTCGGACAGCTCGAGCACGGTCATGCCAGCGATGGCGTCAAGGATTTCAGCTTTGTTAAGTGCCATTTTTCAGAACTCCAAATATTTTGGTAATGCCAGGGTTTGGGTGTCGCTCGGTCGTTCAGCGAATTCCGTGAAGGCAGGCGATTAAGCCGCAGCCTTCTGGTCGCGCACGGCGGCGAGGCCACGGGCGAACTTGGTCGGAACTTCGTTGAGCGTACGCACGAATTGCGCGATGGGGGCTTGCATGGTGCCCAGCAGTTTCGACAGCAACTCTTCGCGCGAGGGCATGGTGGCCAGAGCCTTCACGCCGTCTTGGTTCAGCAGGCTGTTGGGCAGAGCGCCCGCCTTGATGACCAGCTTGTCGTTGCTTTTCGCGAAACCTGCGAGGACCTTGGCCGCCGAAACCGGATCAGCGCTGATGCCATAGATCAGCGGACCGGTCAGTTGCTCAGCCAACGGCTCGAAAGCCGTGCCGGCAACAGCACGACGGGCCAGCGAGTTCTTCAGAACACGCAGATACACGCCCGATTCACGCGCAGTTTTGCGCAGTACGGTGACAGAGGCGACGTCCAGACCACGGTACTCAGCGATAACAATCGATTGGGCCTTGGCGACTTCCGCCGAGACTTCCTCGATTACCACCGCTTTCTCTTGACGATTGAGACTCACGGTTTGAACACTCCATCAAAAGACGCCTGGGGCCTGAGCCTTGCGCGTCAACCGAATGCGGCGCCTGGTCGAGTTCTTCGTGTAAAGAAATCTTCCTGGGGACGCCGTCTACGCTGGATCCGAACCTTACGGGCTTCGGTATTAAGCGGAGGGGTCCGGTACTGCTTGAACCACCCTGCTCCAGCGGTCTTTGACAGCAACATCCGGAGGAATCCGGATGCAGCCCAAAGTACGTTTACAGCTATCGGCTTAGTTGGCCGACAGCGAGGCAATTTCCACGCGCGCACCGCCGCCCATCGTGGACGAAACGGCCAGCTTGCGCAGGTAAATGCCCTTGGCAGCTGCGGGACGAGCCTTTTGCAGGGCGTCGACCAGAGCGGCCAGGTTGGTTTGCAGCTGTTCCACGCCGAACGACGCGCGGCCGATCGTTGCGTGGATGATGCCAGCCTTGTCGGTGCGGTACTGAACCTGACCGGCCTTGGCGTTCTTGACAGCGGTAGCGACGTCCGGGGTCACGGTGCCGACCTTCGGGTTCGGCATCAGGCCACGGGGACCCAGGATCTGACCCAGGGCACCCACGACACGCATCGTGTCGGGCGAGGCGATGACCACGTCGAAGTCCATTTGACCGGCCTTGATCTGGTCAGCCAGGTCGTCCAGACCGACGATGTCGGCGCCAGCGGCCTTGGCGGCTTCAGCCTTGTCGCCTTGGGCGAACACGGCCACACGGACCGACTTGCCGGTGCCGGCGGGCAGAACGACCGAGCCGCGAACCAGTTGGTCCGACTTCTTCGGGTCGATGCCGAGTTGCACGGCCACGTCAATGGATTCATTGAACTTGGCGACGGCGGTTTCCTTGACCAGGGTCAGGGCTTCAGCGACCGGGTACAGCTTGGTGCGGTCGATCTTCTGCGCAATGGCGGCGGCGCGCTTGGACAGTTTTGCCATGATTAGATCCCCTCAACCGTGATGCCCATGCTGCGGGCGCTGCCAGCGATCGTACGCACGGCGGCGTCCAGATCAGCGGCGGTCAGATCGGGGCCCTTGGCCTTGGCGATCTCTTCAGCTTGAGCGCGGGTCAGCGTGCCGACCTTGTCGGTATGCGGCTTGGACGAACCCTTTTGCACGCCGGCGGCCTTCTTGATGAGGACCGTCGCGGGCGGGGTCTTCATGATGAAGGTGAAGCTCTTGTCGGCGAAGGCGGTGATCACCACCGGAATCGGCAGACCAGGCTCCATGCCTTGGGTCTTGGCGTTGAACGCCTTGCAGAATTCCATGATGTTCAGGCCACGCTGACCCAGGGCCGGGCCAATCGGGGGGGAGGGGTTAGCCTTACCAGCCGGCACTTGCAGCTTGATAAAGCCGACGATCTTCTTCGCCATGCTTTGCTCCTTGCGGGTTATATCGCTCCTGGGCGTTCAGGCCTGGGAGCTCCCCGGGGGTTGAAATTAGGTCTTTTCGACCTGACTGAAATCGAGTTCGACGGGCGTGGCGCGACCAAAAATGGTGACAGACACGCGAACCTTGCTCTTTTCGTAATTGACTTCTTCGACGTTGCCGTTGAAGTCTGCAAACGGACCTTCCTTGACCCGAACCATCTCGCCCACTTCGAACAGGATCTTGGGGCGGGGCTTCTCGACGCCCTCTTCCATCTGGGAGAGGATCTTCTCGACTTCCTTTTCGGAAATCGGGGTCGGACGGTTGCCCGAGCCACCCAAAAAGCCGGTGACGCGGTTGGTGTTCTTGACCAGGTGCCACGTTTCGTCGGTCAAGTCCATTTCAACCAGGACATAACCGGGGAAAATGCGGCGCTCGGTGATCGACTTCTGGCCACCCTTGACCTCGACGACTTCCTCGGAGGGCACAAGAATGCGGCCAAAAGACGTTTGCAGACCCGCGCGCTCGATGCGCTCGTTCAGGGCCTTGTGTACGCTTTTTTCCATGCCGGAGTACACATGGACGACATACCAACGCTTACTCATTCGCCGTCCTTATTTCCAGCCCAACAACAGGCCGTAAAGAATCCATTCGATGCCCTTGTCGAGCACCCACATGAAAAGGCCCATGACCGCCACAAACGCGAAAACGATACCCGTCATCTGGGTCGTTTCCTTGCGCGTGGGCCACGAGACACGCTTGACTTCGTTGTAGGACTCGCTGGCGAAGCTCAGGGTGCGGCGGCCGGGTTCGCTGAACCAGGCGATCACGGCTGCGATCACAAGGCCGCCGACGAATACGCCGATACGTGCAGGCATCGGTTGCGCGCTGAGCACGGAAAACCCGACGATGCCAGCAATAACGACAAGAACCGCCAGCCCGAGCTTCACCCGGTCGGCGGTACTGGTTACGGTTTCTACGCTGGTATTAGACATATTGCGACGCGAGCCGCCGTGAATGCGTAACTCGCGATGATCTCCCGCGGGTTTATCCTGGCGGTGGCAGGGGCAGTAGGAATCGAACCTACAACCTTCGGTTTTGGAGACCGACGCTCTGCCAATTGAGCTATGCCCCTAAAACACTACACTTGCACTACACAGCTGCTTCCGCCTTACATGCAACAACTTGCGGAACCATACATCATACTACTTTTACAGCAAAGATGGATAGAGGGACTTGAGAGTCCACTCTACCCATCCGGGTATTGC